>CAYYEE010000556.1:0-3278 GCA_964470775.1 uncultured Planctomycetota bacterium
CATCTCGCCCGAAGGCATCAACAGCGTCGCGTAGTCCCCCTCGCGCGCCGTCAACTGCGCCATCGCGCCCGCCGACCGCGCCAGGCGCGCCCCGCTGCCAGGCCACATCTCGATCGCGTGCACCATCAAACCCAGGGGGATGCACTCCAGCGGCATGCTGTTGCCCGGGTTCGGCTCCACCCGCTCGCCGCTCACCACCGTGTCGCCCACCTTCAGCCCCACCGGCGCCAGGATGTAACGCTTCTCGCCGTCCGCGTAGTTCAAAAGCGCCAGGTTCGCCGTCCGGTTCGGATCATATTCCAGCGCCGCCACCTTGGCCGGAATCTCCAGCTTGTCCCGCCTGAAGTCCACCTTGCGATAGAGACGCTTGGCGCCGCCGCCGATGTGCCGGGCCGTGATGATGCCCTGCGCGTTCCGCCCGCCCTTCTTGCGGAACCCCACGGTCAACGTCTTCTCCGGACGCTTCTTCGTCAGATGGCTGAAATCGAGCACGCTGGAAACCCGCCTGCCAGGGCTCGTCGGCTTGTACATGCGTACCGGCATCACCGTCTCCTCAGTCTCAGATGAACTCGATCGTGTCGCCGGCGACCAGCGTCACGACCGCCTTCTTCCAGTGCCGCGTCTTGCCCCGGGTGTATCTCACCCGCCGCGCCTTTCCGTGACGCATCATCGTACAGACCTTGCGCACACGGACGCTGAAAACCTCTTCCACCGCCTTGCGGATTTCCGACTTCGTGGCCTTCACGTTCACTTCAAATGGATACTGGTTGCTCGCCTTGGACTGCTCGATCCCTTTCTCGGTGATCAGCGGCCGCACCAGAACCTGGTAGCTGTCCATCTTCATGACGTGTGCGCTTTCATGAACGCTTCAAACGCCGGTCGCGTAAAAATCACCCGGTCAGGCGAAAGCAGGTCCAGCGCATTGACGTCCTGCGCCCGCCGCACAGCCCCGCCGGCTATGTTGCGCGCGGACTTCCACACCGTCTCCACCGACTTGCTGTCGCCTTCCACCACCAGCAGGAACGACCCGTCCACCCCCATTCCCTTCAACATCCCCGCCACGGTCTTGGTGCTCGGCTGCTCCAGCGCCAGCGCCTCGACCACCAGCACCTCGCCGTCCATCAGCCGCGCCAGCAGCGCCGAACGCCTGGCCTGCCCCAGCGCCCTGCGCGGCAGGCGCCGCCGCCAATCCTGCGCCTGCGGCGCGTGCGCCTTGCCGCCGCCGCGCCGGATATTCGTCGAGCGGCTGCCCGCGCGTGCGTTGCCCGTGTGCTTCTGACGGTACAGCTTGCGCGTCGAAGCCTCCACGTCGCTGCGGTTCTTGACGTGCCGCGTTCCCACCCGCTGGTTGGATTCGTAAACGTACGCCGCCTCTCTCAGCAGCGTCTCGCTCACCGTGCCGCCCAGGCTCTTTTCATCCACTTCCATCTTGCCGCCGGCCTGGCCCTGCGCGCTGTAAACGGGAATCTCAATCATCGAACCGCTCACTTCTTGGCCTGGCGTTCGGCGAGGCAGCGGCGCACCACAACAAAGCCGCCCGTCGGGCCTGGCACAGCGCCCCGAACCACCAGCAGATTGTTCTCTTTGTCCACTTCCAGAAGCTTCAAATTGCGCGAAGTGCACTTCGCCACCCCCATGTGCCCCGCCATCCGCCGCCCCTTCACCGTCCGGCCAGGCGTCGTCGAAGAACCGATCGAGCCCGGCGCCCGGTGGTCCTTGCTCGCCCCGTGCGAAGCCGGACGGCCGTGAAAGCCGTGCCTCTTCATCACGCCCTGGAACCCCTTGCCCTTCGTCACGCCCGTCACGTCCACTTCCTTGGCCCCTTCCAGCACCGCCACCGTCAGCTCCGCGCCGGCCGCCAGTTCCTCGCCCGAATACCTCACCTCGCGAATGAAGCGCTTCGGCTCCACCTTCGCCTTGCGCGCGTGCCCCATCTCCGGCTTCGTCGCCACCTTGCGCTTCTTGTCCTCAAAGCCAAGCTGCGCCGCCGCGTAACCGTCCTTCTCCACCGTCTTCACCTGCATCACGTGGCAAGGGCCAGCCTGAATCACCGTCACCGCCGAGACCGTGCCGTCCTCGGCGTAGCGCTGCATCATGCCGACCTTCTTGCCAAGAATTCCTTCGATCATCGCTGCCGTCTCCCCTGCCTTAGGCCTTAATCCGGATATCCACGCCGGCCGGCATGTCCAGACGGCCCAAGGCGTCAATGCTCTTCGAGGTCGGTTCGATAATCTCGATCAACCGCTTGTGCGTGCGAATCTCGAACTGGTCGCGCGACTTCTTATTGATAAACGGCGAACGAAGCACCGTATACCGCTCGACTCGCGTCGGGAGAGGGATTGGGCCCGATACCCGGGCGCCCGTGGACTTCGCCGTGTCCACAATCTTCTGCGCCGACTGGTCCAGCGCTCGGTAGTCGTACGCTTCCATCCTGATGCGAATGCGATTCTTATTCATGACCGATTTCCGCTTCCACCTGGTCGCGCCGCACGCCTGCGCCAGTCGTCTTAACCCGCCGCTATTGCTGCACTTATATCCGCCTTGCGCCGCCTCGCCACCAGGCTCAGACGCCTCCCAGAGGCCAGTTTTGCAAGGGCTTCAACTCTACGAGAGGGGCACAAAGACCTGTAGTATATCTTTGCGACAAAAAAAAGTCAAGCATTTTTTGAACCACCCCCAAGCCCTTGCATCCTGTCCGCCAACACCTTGCGCCGCCTGGCGGGGCCAAAGAACGGGCGGCCATCGCGCGCGCGCCGACATTCCGCCCGCCAAAGGGCCCAAACGCCTCCCCACCGCGTTCTAGACCACCATTTGGTCAAAAACCTTCTTGGGCGCCGGCGCGTAGTCACACGGCTCCATGCTCGCCGTTCCCCGGCCCTGTGTCAGCGACCGCAACGTCGTCGTGTATCCAAACATCTCAGCCAGCGGCGTCCTGGCCGTCACTACCTTCAACCCGCCCCGATCCAACACCCCCTCGATGGTCGCTCGCCTGCTGTTCAAATCCGAAAGCACATCCCCAAGGTAATTCTCCGGCGCCACCACCTCCAGAGCCATAATCGGCTCCAGCAACACCGCCCCAAACAGACTCGCCGCCTCTTCCATGCCCCGGCGGAACGCCAGCCCCGCCGCGGCCTCAAAGGCCAGCTCGTTCGACTCCTTGTCGCGCTGCTCCGCCCCCACCAGCCTCACCCGGGTGTTCACAACCGGATAGCCCGTCCGCCCGCCCCCGCCCTGCGCCGCGTCCAGCCTCAACCGGCCCGACACCTCCGCGTCAAAGT
>CAYYEE010000557.1:0-3269 GCA_964470775.1 uncultured Planctomycetota bacterium
GGATCAACCACCCGGATGACGTTCGGCCACTTGGCGGCGGAGGGGAGGAGGGTGGGGAGGCGGTTGGGGGATTGAAGGAAGTAGTCGCTGTTGATGTGGTTGCCTTGCCGGTTGGGGAAGAGGGCGACGTAGAGGATGTCGTGTTCGATGAGGTCGCTGAAGAAGTGGGTGCCCAGGGAGACGTCGGGGACGAGGTCGTCGGACATGGCGACGATTTCGCAGAGGACGCTGGCGCCGCGGATGTCGCGGAAGGAGACGGGGACGCCGAGGGCGGGGGTGCTGGTGCCCCAGCGGCCGGGGCCCATGAGGACGACGGCGCCGGGCTCGCGTTCGCGTTCCTGGCTCATGAGCTGGCCGACGACTTTGGCGACTTCGTAGCGGTCGTGGGCGTTGAGCTTGGCGTACTCGGCGGGGACGACGTAGATGAAGCGGCCGACTTCGCCGAGGCGGCTTTGGCCGATGACGGCGCCGGTGGCTTGGACAAGGGCGTCTTCGGCGCTGTGGCCGTTGGCGGCGGGCAGGGCGAGGGCGGCGCGGCCTTTGACCTGGAGGGGACGGCACTGGAGCAGGTTGATGCGGCGTCCGCCGTCGCGGCGGAAGTTGAGGGTGAACTCGACGTCGACGGGGCAGCCGTAGGCGTCCTGGAGGATGGAGAGCATTTCGCGCATGTCGTCGGCGAAGGAGGTCTCGCTGAGGAGGCCGTCGAAGGTGAGGACCCAGGGGAAGGCGCCAGGGGTCTGGCGCTCTTCGGCCATACGCAAGAGGTCGGGGTCCTGGGTGGCGATGAGGCGGAGGGGCAGATCGGGGCAGCGCCTGGCCACGTCCACGAAGTCGTAGGACATGAGCTGATTGGCCTGGAGGTCGAGGACGTCCATGCGCCGCTGGGCGTAGTTGCGGACCGCGGCGAAGCTGGCTTCGGGGCGGCGCTGGGGGGCGTTGAGGGCCACGACGCGGGTGTAGTCGTCGTCGGCGCGGTCCACGGCGCGGGTGCCGAGGCCGCAGACGAGGCGGATCATGCCGGCCTTGGGGTCAATCGAGCGGTCCCAGACGTAGGGGTTGAAGGAGAAGCCGACGCCGGCGCAGTGGGGGAAGTAGAGGGAGCCGTGCTGGACGCCGGAGACGCGCTGGACGAGGAGGGCCATCTGTTCGTCTTTGTCGAGCACGCCGCGTTCGGCGCGATAGGTAAGGGCTTCTTCGCTCATGCTGCTGGCGTAGATGGTGCGGACCGCGGTGAGGAAGTCGTCGAGGCGGACGTGGCGGGGGCCCTGGTTGGGGCAGAAGACGCTTTCGTATTTGCCGGCGAAGGCGTTGCCGAAGTTGTCTTCGAGGAGGCTGCTGGACCGGACGATGATGGGGGCCTGGCCGAAGTAGTCGAGGAGGTTCTGGAAGCGGTCTATCATGACGTCGGGGAAGGCGCCCATGAGCATGCGCTGGCGGGCTTCGTCGGCGCCGTCGAGGAAGGTCTTGGGGTTCTTCTGCTTCTGGCGGAGGCGCCAGCAGTGGTTGCGGACGATGAAGGAGTAGAAGACCTCGGAGCCGATGAAGAAGGAGTCGTGGGGTTCGAGAATATCCTGCCATTTGGGGTCGGCTTTGAGGAGGATGGCGCGGGCGAGCAACATGCCGACGGCTTTGCCGCCGATGAGGCCGGAGCTGAGCATCCGCTTTTTGACGTCGAGGACGTCCTGGAGGGTGAAGTATTTTTCGGCCAGGGCGAGGGCGCGTTCGTCGTGGGTGATGGCCATGCGCAGGCCGAGGTGGAAGGCTTCGTCGAGTTTGCGTTTGGGCGCCTCGCCTTTGCGCCAGGCGGCAAGAGTCTCCTCGGCCTGGATAAAGGTGCGGGTCCAGCTTCCGGGGCGTTCGTGGGCGGTGTCGAGACCGGACCACTGGGCGGAGGAGAGGACTTCGGCGATGACGCTGCTTTCGGTGACCGGGGCGAAGCGGTCGCCTTCCCAGACGTGGAGGCTGTGCATGGTGGGGGTGTAGCGGTGCTGGACTTTGCGGGGGTGGACGTAGAGCTTGCCCTTGTGGCGGTACACGTCCACGAGGATCTGGGTCGTCTCGGCGATGGGGGAGGCGGCGTGGTAGGAGTGGTAGTTTTTGAGCAGGGCGTAGTAGGCGACGGTGTCGAGGGCGTAGAGGTAGGGGCAGGTGAGCATGTAGAAGTTGCCGAGCATGCGGTCGCTGTAGAGATCGAGGGAGAGCTCGGACAGGGCGTCGAAGACGTAGTAGGCGTCGTGGCCGACGCGCTCGATGACCTGGTGGATGCCGGTGATGAAGGGCTCGAAGCCTTCTTCGGGGCGCATGTGGCAGACGAGCGCGCCGGCGCCTTCGGGGACGAGGGGCTCGTGTTTGGCGTAGCGGAAGTAGACGAGGTCGCGGCCGGAGGCCAGGGCGTGCTGGACATAGGGCTGGACAAAGGGCACGTAGTCGCTGATGGCGTCCACCTGCCAGACGATGTTGTCGCCGGCGCGGAGGCCCTGGAAGACTTCGTCGAGGCCGGGCAGTCCTGTGCTGAGGCGTGAGGCCATGGGGCCCTCCGGGTCGGACGGGTCCGGCCGGTCAGACGGGCCGGACCCAACGGACGGGTTGGGCGGGCGCTAGTGTGCTGTCCCGGAAATGCCTTGCGTTTCCGCAAGCAAGCGCTTCTGACACAACCTGCTGGTTTGAGGCCAGTTCGTGTTGCCGGTGGCCTGCGATTCGTCGCGGAAACTGGCGCGCCAATTTCCGCAACGAATCACTAGACGAGGCCCTGGTCGAGCATGGCGTCGGCGACTTTCTTGAAGCCGGCGATGTTGGCGCCTTTGACGTAGTTGCAGAAGTCGCCGGTCTTGCCGTAACGGACGCACTGCTGATGAATGGCCTTCATGATGATGCGGAGGCGGTTGTCCACTTCGTCGCGGGTCCAGCTGAGCTTCATGCCGTTCTGGGACATTTCGAGGCCGCTGGTGGCGACGCCGCCGGCGTTGGCGGCTTTGCCGGGGCCGTAGAGGAGGCGGTTCTCGATGAAGAGGTCCACGCCTTCGGGGCAGGTGGGCATGTTGGCGCCTTCGGCCACGAGCTTGACGCCGTTCTTGACAAGGGCCTGGGCGTCGGCGGCGTTGATTTCGTTCTGGGTGGCGCAGGGGAAGGCGCAGTCGGCTTTGACGGCCCAGAGGGGATTGGCCGCGGCGCCGGGCTGGACCGGGGTGTAGCGGGCCTTGGGGTAGCGCTCGGCGTATTCGCGGATGCGGCCGCGGCGGACGTTCTTGAGTTCTAGGACAAAGGCGAGC
>CAYYEE010000558.1:0-3260 GCA_964470775.1 uncultured Planctomycetota bacterium
CGGGCATTTCGAGTCTTTTTATGGATTCGCCCCAAGAAAGCGTGCTTGAACTGGGTCTAGTGTAGTGTTTCAGAAATAGCTTTGCTATTTCTGAAACACTACATGACACAAACCCGGCGCTTGACGCGTCTAAAGTATCGAGTTAGCCCGCCCTGTGGTGTTTCGGAAATGCAAGGCATTTCCGAAACACCACACTGGACTGGGCGCGGGGTTTGGGCTGTGTGCCTGCCGGGAACGTCGCGGTTGTTTCGGGGACACGTTGCGATCCTGCCATTGGCGAGCTTGCGCAACATGGTTCCACTATCGCGCGGTGTTCTCCGCAACGGGTTCTTATGGGAGCCGCTGAAATGTACGTCGTTATGAAGACGGCTGCGCTGCGCGACGGGTCGCAGGCGGAACTGGGGATTGTGACGGCGCCGGACGCGGAGCATGTGGGGGAGTTCTCGTCGTTCTATATGCACAAGCCGGAGTATTGGCTGTGGCCGGTGGAGGCGCCGCTGAAGGGTTTGTGCGGGGAGTTGGAGTCGCGCTTCTACGTGGCCAAGGCGGGCGGGCGGGTGGTGAGCGCCATCATGATTCACGAGTGCTGGGGGGCGGGGACGATTGCGCACGTTTACACGCTGCCGGCGTGGCGCGGCAAGGGGCTGGCCAGTCAGATCATGGATATGGCGGTGGCGGATTTTGACGGCCGCGGCGGCCGGGTGATTTATCTGGGCACGGGTTACAACACGCAGCCCTATCGCATCTACCAGCGATACGGCTTTGCGAGCATCAAGCCGGAGTCGGGCAAGATGGTGCGCGTGAAGAGCGAGACCACGCTGCAGGAGATGTTCGCGCCGGGCGATTGCCGGGTGGCGGACGTGGCGTGGAGGCACTATCCGCTGCTGACGCCGCTGGCCGCGGCGCCGGGGGCTGGGCTGCGGAGCCGGCTGCTGATGGACTTGGGCGCGGGGTTTGAGTATGGGTCTTTTGAGGCCGCGTTCCTGAAGGTCTATGCGCAGGCGCTGATGGGGAAGGCGGTGATGAAGGTGTTGGAGGCGCCGGGTCGGTGCGTGGCGGGCTGGGCGACGCTTGCGCCGCGCTGGTGCGACGGGGCGGAGGGCTGGCTGCTGGATTTCCACACGCATGGGAACTTCGCGGACAAGGCGGAGGCGCTGGCGCGGGCCTTGCCGTCGCGTCCGGAGCCGGTGTACGCTTACGTCACTTCGGGGGCAGAGGCCAAGGTTCCGCTGCTGAAGCGGCTAGGATTTGTGGAAGAGACGCCGGCCCGAGAGTGGGCGGGCAACGAGGGCGAGGTGGTGGCGTGGTCGAGGTATGTGAAGGCGTAGTCTGTGGCCCGAGGCGGGGGAACGGGCATGGCGGGGCGAGAGGAACCCAAAAGGAGTCGAGATATGCTGCTGGGCAAGAAGATCAGGCTGGAACGCATTATGAACCGCGACACGGGCCGCACGGTGATCGTGCCCATGGACCACGGGGTGACCGTGGGGCCGATCGAGGGGCTGAAGGACATGCGGACCATGGTGAACTGGGTTGCGGAGGGGGGGGCGAACGCGGTGCTCGGGCATGTGGGTCTGCCGCTGCATGGTCACCGCGGGTCGGGCAAGGATGTGGGGTTGATTCTGCACCTTTCGGGCAGCACGGTGTGGAGCCCGGACCCGAACGCGAAGATTCTGGTGAACACGGTGGAGAACGCGCTGCGCATGGGCGCGGACGGGGTGTCCGTGCACATCAACATCGGAGCGGAGAGCGAGTCGGAGATGCTGCGGGACTTGGGCGAGACGTCGGTGAAGTGCATGATGTGGGGGATGCCGCTGTTGGCGATGATGTACACGCGGGGCAAGAAGGTGGGCAGCGAGGCGAACCCGGAGGCGGTGCGGCACGCGGCGCGCATCGCGGCGGAGATGGGCGCGGACTTGGTAAAGGTGACGTACACCGGCTCGCCCAAGACGTTTCGCGACGTGGTGGAAGGCTGTCCGATTCCTGTGCTCATCGCCGGCGGCGAAAAGGCCAAGGACGACAAGGCCGTGCTCCGGACGATTCGCGAGGCGTTGTCCGCGGGCGGGGCGGGCGTGTGCATCGGCCGCAACGTGTTTCAACATGAGAGGCGCGACAAGATGATGAAGGCGATCTGCGCCATGGTGCACGAGAACGCCACTGTGAGCCAGGCTGAGGCGATGCTGAAGGGCTAGGGGCATCGAACAGGTCGGGCCAATCGGACGGACGGGTCTTTGCTCTAGCGGCCTGTTGAAAATGTCGCGTCTGTTTCGGGGACACGTTGCGATCCCGCCGGTGGTGGGCTGAGGCGCCATGTCCCCGCCGACGCGGTGTCTTTTTCAACGGGCCGTTAGGGGCAACGGCATCCTGGCTGGCGCCCGGTTTCTTGACTCTGCTGCTTTTGAGTGGTATTTGTCCGGTATATGACAGCAGGTGTTCTGGGAAGACCACACGTCGCGACGCGAGGAGGGAGATTGGGCATGTTTGCGAGAGGTATATGGGCGGCGGTGGCGGGGGCGTTGTGTTGTGTTGTGGCGCGCGGGGCCGAGGCGCCGGAGCGGTCGCTGATGGAGGCGTTGCTGAAGTCGGCGACAGCGCAGGAGGCGGAGATTGCGATCGCGGATGGAAAGGCGACGCTGACGCTGAAGGGGGAGAAATCGGTGGTGACGCTTGCTTTTGGGCCGCTGGCGGCCAGGCCTGAGACGGACTACACGCTGACCGTGCGCATGAACGCGCTGGCGCCGTCGCAGGACGCGGGTCTGCAACTGCTGGTGAGAGAGATCGCCAAGAACCGGGTTACGCCGCCCTATCATAAGAATTCCGCGCGGGTGAGGGCGCTGCCGGACGAGGCCAAACCATGCGTGAAGGAGTTGTCGTTCCGGACCGGGGCGCAGACGGATCAGTTGAGCGGGTCGCTGGTGTTCGCGGGCGGGCCGGGGCGGGTGGAGCTGGTGGCGGTGGAGCTGGCCGACGAGGCGGCGCGCAAGGAGCAGTCGGCGCGGGACAGCAAGGCGCTGTTCGCCGCGCAGATCGAGCGGCTGAAGAAGGAGGCGGCGGGCCGCAAGCCCCTGGCGCCGCGTCCACTGGTCTTCTCGCGTTCGCAGGTGAAATACGGGCTGGAGCGCGACTACTATCGCGCGTGGATCGACCGGCCGCTGTTCACGGACCGCGCCTGCCGCGCGCCGGCCAAGCACGTTACGCCGTTCGAGAGTTTCACGCGCGTGGTGGCCATCGCCCAGGATGAAGCCGTGCGCGAAGCCGGACAC
>CAYYEE010000559.1:0-3257 GCA_964470775.1 uncultured Planctomycetota bacterium
ACTGGTTGGCCGATGAGCCGGCCGGCATTGACGGGCTGCGCCGGCTGAATGCGCGCGCAGGAGCGGCTGCCGTGGAGGAGCCGAGATGAATTCTCTATGGGTGTCGCTCCAGTTCTTTGTCTTCATTCTTGTGGAACTGACGGCGCTGTTCTTGGCGGTCAGCACGCTGGTGGGATTGGTGTTCGAGTATGTGTCGGAAGAAACGGTCCGGCGTTGGCTGGGGCGCAAGGGCTGGCTGGGCAATGTGCTGGGAGCGGTGGTGGGGGCCGTGACTCCCTTCTGCTCCTGCTCGACCATCCCGATGACCGTCGGGTTCCTGCGGGCGGGGGCGCCGTTTGGCGCGACCATGTCTTTTGTCCTTGCCTCGCCGTTGCTGAACCCCATCATCCTCACGATGTTTCTCGCCCTCCTGGGCTGGAAAGCCTGCCTCGCTTATGGGCTTGTGACGTTCGCCGCGTCCGTCATCGCCGGAATCGCGTTGGAAGCGGCTGGTTTGGCCAAAGACGTCAGGAACGTGCGCGTCGTCGGCGCGCACGACAAAGAACGGTTGCCGACGTTCAGGGCCAAGCTGCGGCGCGCCTTTGCCGGCGCTTGGGCCGACTTCCGCAGGGTTCTGGCCTTCCTGGTCCTTGGCGTTGCCATCGGCGCGGGGATTTACGGTTACGTGCCCAACGATTTCGTGGCCCGCATCGCGGGACCGGACAATCCTATCGCCATCCCGGTGGCGGCGCTCATTGGCATACCTCTGTATGTGCGCGCCGAGACGGTGATCCCGATTGGCGTGGCGCTGACGCAGAAAGGCATGAGCCTCGGGGCGGTCATCGCCCTCGTGGTTGGCGGCGCGGGCATGAGCATTCCCGAGATGAGCATGCTGGCAGGGATTTTCAAGGTTCGGCTGGTCGGCGCCTTCGTCGGCGTCGTGTTTGCCGCTGCCGTCATCGCTGGTTTTGTGTTCAATGCCATCTAACGAAGGAGAACAAGAAATGAGCGATTCAGACAAAAAAGGCTTCCTCTCCAAGCTGTTTGGCGCCCGCAAGTCCTGCTGTTGCGGCGTGCGCATCGAGGAAGTCCCTGAGGAGAAGACCGGGAAGGTTCCGGAAGAGCGGCGGCCATGCTGTGGCGGGCCAGCCGCCGCGTCAAGAGACAGCGACAAGACAGACCCAGACGGCGCCCATGCCGGCAAGGGGCGTTGACCGTGCCGCGGTGAATGTTCGAACGCCAAGGTTGCCGCGGTCCCTTCGAGATCGCTGTCTCGATGTCGCAATACGCCGCAATGCGGAAAGACAAGAGTGTTTCATGCCCGGAATGCGGGTCAAAGAAAGTCGTCCGGGTCATCAGCGCGCCGGCAGTGGTTCGTTCGTCGTCGCCGTCGGGCCCCGGTCGCTCCTGCTGCCCGGGGGGGCAGTGCCGGTAAGGTTCGACAAGTCACCCAGAGGAGAAGGAGTTTTCACATGGATAACGACGCGCTTGCCGCTAATGAACGGAAGATGACCAGCGTTTTCGAGCGCTATCTGACGGTGTGGGTGTTTCTTTGCATCATCGGCGGCATTGTGTTGGGCAAGCTGGCCCCCGGGTTGGCCAAGTCGCTGGACGGCATGGCCATCTATGTCAACAAGGCCCCGGTGGTGTCCATCCCCATCGCCATCTGCCTGTTCTTCATGATGTACCCGATCATGGTCAAGATCGACTTCGGTTCGGTCATCAAGGCCGGCAAGAGCGGGAAACCGGTATTCTTGACTTTGTTCGTGAACTGGTGCGTCAAGCCGTTCACCATGTATGCCATTGCGTTGCTGTTTCTCGGGTTCATCTTCCGTGGGTTTATCGGCGCGGAAGCCACGGACCTGGTGAAGATGCCATTCGGTCTCGATCTGGCCGTGGGCGCCACGCATGGGGCTGGGACCGTGATCATGCGCGAAGGCGTCAAAATGCTGGAAGTTCCCTTGTGGCGCAGCTACTTCGCCGGCTGCATTCTGCTCGGCATCGCGCCCTGCACGGCCATGGTGCTGGTGTGGGGCTACCTGGCGCGCGGGAATGACGGCCTGACGCTGGTTATGGTTGCCATTAACTCTCTGACCATGCTGCTGCTGTATGGGCCGCTCGGCGGATTTCTGCTCGGCGTGGGCAAGCTGCCGGTCCCGTGGCAGGCGCTGCTGCTGTCCATCGCGATCTATGTCGCCTTGCCGCTCGTGGCCGGCTACCTTTCGCGCAAGTGGATCATCGGAGCCAAGGGCGAACGATGGTTCAAAGAAAAATTCCTGCACGTGCTCACGCCCATCACCATCATTGCGCTGCTCGTCACCCTGGTCCTGCTGTTCAGCTTCAAGGGCGAGACGATCCTGAGCAACCCCCTGACCATCCTCTGGATCGCCATCCCTCTATTCATCCAAACCTGCCTGATCTTCGTCATTGGCTATGTGCTGGCGAAGTGGCTGAGGTTGCGGTACGAAGACGCCGCGCCCGCGGCCATGATCGGGGCCAGCAATCACTTCGAGGTCGCCATCGCCACGGCCACCATGCTTTTCGGCCTCTCCTCCGGCGCGGCTCTGGCCACGGTGGTGGGGGTGCTGATTGAGGTGCCCGTCATGCTGATGCTGGTGAAGATATGTCTGCGGACGCAGGGGTGGTTCCAGCGCAAGGATCAGTCACAGGCCCGCGGATGAGAAGCCGGGCTGTCTCGGGACAACTTACCCGATCTTGATCCGGCTCGCGTTCAACAAGCCGCCCAAGGGCAATGTGTTCTCAGCATCCTGAAGGGTATCGGAATCCCCTACGGCAGATCCAGGAACTCCGGCCAGTTGTTCTTGAGCCAGGCTCGCGCCATTTGCACGTCCTCTTCGGAAGCGGACCGGTAGGGGCCGCCGCGCGACCAGAGGCTGGTCTTGAGGAATCCGCAGGCCCTTCCCTGCAGCCGGTCGTAGGCGCTATCCGTATAGCCCTTGCTGTCCAGGGGGATGATGACTTCATTGTAGTAACGCTTGAGCTTGGCGCATTCCTTTTCGAGTTCGGGCCAGTTCTTTGTGCGCAGGCGCTCCCACATCCTCAGGATGACGCGGGGGTTCATGTACACCAGCGCGCTGGCGCACCCGATCGCGCCGAAGGGCCCCATTTCCGCCCAGAGCGCCTCGCTGACGAACACGTTCACGATTTCGCTCAACGCGGCGCAACCGTCTTTCGTATGTCCGAGTGTGCCATCGCCGGCTTTGACGTTGAGATAGGCGGGGACAGCCTTCTTGATCTCGCGATGCTGGGCGAGGGTC
>CAYYEE010000560.1:0-3231 GCA_964470775.1 uncultured Planctomycetota bacterium
CTCGACACTTTAGACGCGTCAAGCGCCGGGTTTGTGTCATGTAGTGTTTCAGAGACAGCAAAGCTATTTCTGAAACACTACATTAGGGTCATGGGCTGCGAGAAGGCGCCATTATGGGTGGGGGGCAAGTCAATGAGGGCGATGGGATGGACATCGAGAGGATGGGGAGGCGTCAAAACGAACTCGCCGGCGGCCAGGGGCCGCCGGCGAGTGAAAGAGGCGTGAGAGAAAGGCTATTGCGGGGCTTCCATCTTGACCTTTTCAAGCTCGCCCATCTGGCCGTAGAGGAAGAAGAGCCGGCGCTTGGCCAGGTCGCGAATCTGGGGGGTGGAGGCTTCGCGGGAGAGCTGGAAGTAGACGTTCTTGGCTTCGGGCAGACGCTTGGCGGCCAGGAGGACGTCGCCGTAGACCAGGGAAACGCGCTCTTTCTCCTGGGCGTTCTTGCCAAGCTTTTGGGCCTTCTGGAGGCACTCGATAGCGGCGGCGGTGTTGCCCACGTTGGCATAGCACTCGCCCATGCGCTGCCATGCCACGCAGGACTGCTGGTCGACCTTGACGAGGTTCTTGGCGTACTCGCTGGCTTCGGCGTGCTTGCCGGCCTGGGTGTAGGCGGTGGAGATGCTGAGGAGAACGCTGTTCCTCAGGCCGGGCTCGATGGTCAGGAGCCTCTGATAGGCGGTGACGGCCTTTTCGGGCTGCTTGAGCTGGGTGTAGATGGCGGCGAGCTGACGCAGGACGTCGCCGTCCTTGGGGTCCAATTCAGCCAGCTTGGTACCGTACTCGATGGCCTTGTCGGTGTTGGGCGTGGCCAGGGTGTAGATCTCGTAGATCGCGCGGACCGCCTGGACGTTCTTGGGGTTGGCCTTGTAGTCGGCTTCGACCTTCTTGACCAGGTCGTCGAGCTTGCCGGCGCGCTTGATGAAGGCGTACTTCTCGGTGGCGGCGCGGACGCGGTCCTGATAGAGGGTGGCGTTGTCGGACACGAAGTCGAAGTACTTGGCGGCGATGTCCGTCTTGCCCTGGCCGGCGAGCAGGCGGGCGAAGTTGATGGCGAGCAGGCTCTTCTGGTTGGGGTTGGCGCAGAAAGACTGGGCCTTTTCGAAGATCTTTTCGGCGCGGGCGTAGTCTTTGTCCAGGACAACGGCGACCGACCACCACCAGTAGAGGGTGGCTTTCACAATATCGTTCTTGGCGATCTTTTCCGCGCGTTCGAGCTCGGCGACGGCCAGCTCAGGGTGTTTGAAGCGGATGTGAACGCGGGCGAGCTCGATGTTGTGAAGAGCCGGGTCCTGCTGAGGGGTCTCGAGCGGCGACAAGGCGGCGGGGTCTTTGGTCTCTTCGGCGGCGGGAGCGGCATCCTGAGCGAACGCCACGGCGCCAAACCCCAGCGTCAGGGCGCCAGCCACGACCACCGACGCGCATACCCATCTCAAGCCACGGATCATCATGATAGCCAGACCTTTCCTCAAGAATCCGACTCCTCGGCGACTGCGAGCATGTCTTTGGGGAGCCTTGACTTTGCGGCGCCTGACTTTGGCGCAGGGCCGCGAAACAGGGGGGGATTCTATCACCGCAGTGCGCGGGAGTCAAGGGAACGTTTGGGAGGCTTCAAGAGGGCAGGGGCGGTCTCACGACGACTGGGGCGGCGCCGTTGGCGACGACGCGCGTCCACCTTATGAGAGACGGGTTCGATTGACAACGACGCACGGCCGCGACGCAATGCTAACCGTTTGCCACGCCAGCTGTTCAGACAAGCGAGAGCAGCCAGGCTGGTTCCACGGCGATCTCTGGAAAGAGTGTCTGTCGGGCAGGGAAGACGATGGAAGGCGGAACCTTGGAGCCTGGATTGGGAGAGAACAAGGTCAAGCGGGCTCTGAAGCGGGGCGAGGCCGTGTGCGCCACGTTTTTGAGCGACTTTCGAGCTCCGGCGGCGGGGCTGGAGGCGTTGCTGGGGCATTCGGACTTCGTGTCGGTCCATTGCCCGCTGACGGACGAGACGGGGGGCCTGCTGAAGGCGGAGCGGCTGGCGCTGATGAAGCCGGGCGCGTTTCTTATCAACACCGCGCGGGGGGGCATCGTGGACGAGGCGGCGCTGGCCGCGCGCTGCGGGCGGGCCGCCTCGCCGACGCGGCGCTGGACGTCATGGAACCGGAACCGCCGGCCAAGGACAGTCTCCTGCCGGCCATGGACAACGGCATTGTGACGCCGCACGCGGCCTCTTGCTCGGAAGAGGCCGTGGAAGAGGCGCAGCGGCGCATGGGCGAGAGGATCGTGGAGGCGCTGGGGGGCGGGTGGGTCTTGCCTGTCGGACAGGTCGGACAGGTCGGACAGGTCTGACGGGGACCGGCTTAAGCGTGCACGACGTTGGGCAGGGGGCGCTGATACACGCCGCGCGTATCCACGATGAGCTTGGCGTGGCGCTGGACCATGTCGTAGTCAAAGCAGCTGTGATTGGTGGCCAGCAGGACGCAGTCGAACCCGGCCACGGCTTCGGGCGTCAGGTCAATGCTCTTGAGATCGAAGTAGTGCTCGCGCATGTGGGGGAAGACGGGGATGTGGGGGTCGGAGTACTCAAACACCGCGCCCTTGGTCTTGAGGATTTCCATCATGGCCACGGAGGGCGACTCTCGGATGTCGTCTACGTCCTTCTTGTAGGCCACGCCCAGGATCAGGATGCGGCTTCCCTTGAGGGGTTTGCCCAGGTTGTTGAGCGCGTCGGCGAGCTGGCTGATGACCCACTCGGGCATGGAGCTGTTGATCTCGCCGGCGAGCTCGATGAACCGCGTGTGGAGGCCGTAGGCGCGGGCTTTCCAGGTCAAGTAGAACGGGTCGATGGGGATGCAGTGGCCGCCCAAGCCGGGGCCGGGGTAGTAGGGCACGAAGCCGAAGGGCTTGGTGGACGCGGCGCGGATGACCTCGTAGATGTCGATGCCCATGCGGTTGGCGATCATCTTCATCTCGTTGGCCAGGCCGATGTTCACGGCGCGATGGATGTTCTCGAGCAATTTGGTCATCTCGGCGGCGCGGGTGGAGGAGACGGGCACCATGCGGTCAATGACGCCGCCGTAGAGGGCGAGGCCGACTTCGAGACAGGCGGGCGTGGAGCCGCCGCAGACCTTGGGGATGGTTTTGGTGGTGTAGTTGGGGTTTGCGGGGTCTTCGCGCTCGGGGGAGTAGACGAGGAAAAGGTCCTGGCCGATTTTGAAGCCGCGCTTCTCGATGCGTGGGCGG
>CAYYEE010000561.1:0-3225 GCA_964470775.1 uncultured Planctomycetota bacterium
GATCCAGCTCGCGGCGGCCTCCACCCTCGCCTCCGGCTGGCGCGCCATCTCCTGCGCGCGCCGCACCAACAAGCTGGCCGTGGCCCCGGCGCCGGCCACGGCGCCCAGGGCAAAGACGCACACCAGCGCCAGAACCCGGCCCCAAGCCCGCCAGCCTCGCCGCCTTGCCGTTGGCGTCATGGTCCGTTCCTCGCTCATAGCAGCCCCCACGCCGAGAACTGGCGCGCCCAGGCGGCCAGCGGCTCGACAAAACTGGACCACGCCTCCAAACCCATGGCAGCGCACACGGCCGCGGCGCACGCCATGACCCCAGCGGTTGCCCAGGGGACCCAGCGCCCGTCCTCCTCACGCGCTTCCGGCAAGGCGGCCACCCGCCGCATGACGGCGGCGGCCACATCCACGGGCGGGACATCTTCCTGCCGCGCCCGCCACGCCCAGGCATCGAACGTCCGCATCTTGTCCATGGTCCATCCTCCAAGGCCGCGACTTACGCCAGCCCGGCCTGTTCCAGCATCCTGCGCATCTTGCGCCGGGCGCGCCACGCCTGCGCCTTGACGAGGCTCCGGCTCCATCCCAGCAGTTCCGCCGCCTCGGCCACGCCGCGGCCTTCCAGGTTCAACAGCGTCACGACCACGCGGTCGCGCGGACCTAGGCGCGCGAGCAGCCCATGTACGACCTCGGCCGCCTCCGCGGGGCTGGCCTGCTCGGGCGCTGGCGCCAGCTTTGCCTCGTCCAGCGGCCGCGTCTCAGCGCGCTGTCTGGCCCTGCGCCAGAACGCATAGCCGGTCCGCACGGCGATCTTGCTCAGCCAATGCTCAAACGGCCCGTCGCCGCGGTAAGAGCCAAGGCTGAGCCACGCGTTGACGAAAACGTCCTGAGCCAGGGCCTCCTGCTCCCCCCGGTCGCGTGAAAACCGCCACATCTGCCGCCCCACCCATCCCTGGTGACGCTTCACCAGACGCTCAAAGGCCTCGCGGTTGCCCGCCGCGGCCAGGCGCGCGTCGTGTTGGTCCACCAGGTCGTCGCGTTCATCGGGCTCAGCCATACCGGCCCAGTATAAGGCGCAAAGCCTGCCCGCGAAACACGGCGCGGGCAGGCTCGGCTCCAGGCAGACCGCGTTCATTTGCCCAGTCCGTCCACCGCCTTGTCCACGCTCGTCTCGATGTCCTTGCGCACGGCCTCCACCTTGGCCCGCTGCTCAGGCGTCAGGATGGCCAAGACTTCGGCTCTGACGCGAGCCCACAAAACGGCGCCGTCGGCCACCGCGTCGCCCACCTTTCCTGCGGCTTGCCGAATGGTCTGCTCGTTCACGGGTTCGGTTCGGACCGCGTTCTGCAAGGCGCGCCGCGCGTCGTGGACGCGCTTCACCAACGCCACGACTTCGGCCTTGCGCCCCCTAAGGGCAGCCCCGATGCGCGCCTTCTGCTCGGGCGTGAGGCTCAACTGCCCCTTCAACGCCCGCAGTTTGGCCAGCCCGTCGCGGAAACATTCCAGCAGCGGATGCTTTCCTCCAACGCCGAGACCCAGCCCCATCGCCTCGGCCTCAGCCGCCCAGTCCCCCCCTGCCGGCGCCCCCTGCCCAGCCCAGACCGCCGCGCCCAAACTGACCACCAAAGCCGCCACCCACCCCAGCCTGAACTTCCGAGTCATTGCCACGCCTCCTGACCAGCCCAGCCCAGCATAGCCGCAGCCCGTCGCCGCGACTCTACCCATCTAGTGGCGCCAAATCACGCCCCGGTTACACTCCCGTCGCCAAATCCGGCGCAGCGAAACATCGCTGGAAAAACTGCTTCGGGGCGAATGACTCCTATCGTAGCTCACCTATCTCAACCCGCCTTGCCAGGCGCCAGAATGTGTGGTACCCTCAGCATAGTGGAGTTGCGCCGAACCCAGATGCGGGTCAGGGATTGAGGACAAGCCACTGATGGCGCCCCGGCGCCGCGAGGAGTGTATGCGTAGGCGCGAACAAGCGCCGCTGTCGCACATGGCGGCAGAGCGCACAGGTCTGGTCCGGCCGCCTCGGTTCGCCCGGCGCGGCCGCTTTTCTCTCATAGCGCCCTCAGGCACGGAGGTGACGCGATGACCGCGTGGCCGGGCTCCGCCATGCCCTTCAACCCTGAGGCCAGCTTGGAAGACAGCCACTTTAGGGCCATCGTCGAGGCCACGAGCGACTTTGTCGGCTTCGCCACCCCGGAAGGCCGGATTCTCTACATCAATCCAGCAGGCCGCCGGATGATCGGGATAGGGCCGGACGCGGACCTCAGCCATCTGCGCGCTCAAGACCTCCACCCTCCGGAGTGCGCGGCCCGGCTTGTGCGGGAAGCCCACCCCGCGGCGTCGCGAAACGGATCCTGGCAAGGCGAGTGCATTCTCCAGGCGCCCAACGGGAGCCAGAGGGCTGTTTCCATATGCGTCACTGCTCACCGCAACGCGGCGGGCGGCGTGGACGGCTTCTCCACCTTCATGCGCGATATCACCGAACGCAAACGAGCCGAGTTGAGCCTGCTCCAGAGCGAAGCCAGGCACCGCCGCCTCCAGGAGAGCATGATTGACGGCTACGTCCGGGCGAGCCTCGAAGGCCGCATCGTGGAGAGCAACCGCGCGTATCAGGAAATGACCGGCTACTCGGCGGAAGAGCTCCAGCGGATGCGCTTGACCGATCTCACTCCGGAGCGCTGGCGCCCGCAGGAGAACGAAGTCGTCCGGCCGCAGGTGTTCTCGCGCGGCTATTCCGACGTTTTCGAAAAGGAGTGTCGCCGCAAGGACGGGGTCATCTTCCCGGTCGAGGTCCGCATGTGCCTGCTGCGCGACGAACGAGGCCAGCCCGAGGGTACCTGGGCCATTGTCCGCGATATCTCCAAGCGCAGACGCGCCCAACAGGCGCTGAAGGCCAGCGAGGAGCGGTTCACGCGCATCTTCCGCCTCAGTCCGGAGATGATCTCGATCAGCCGCATCTCGGACGGGCTGTTTCTGGAAGTGAACGACGCGTTCACCCGGACGCTGGGCTACACCCGCGAGGAAACCATCGGCCACACGTCCATGGAGATCGGTCTCTGGGCCAGTCCGGCCGAGCGTCAAGCCATAGTGGACAAGCTCATCACCGACGGTGAGCTGCGGCATCACGAGACTCAGGTCCGGCGCAAAGACGGCGTCGTGCTCACCTGCCTCGTCTCGGCGGTCCAGGTCGAGATCGGCGGGGAGGACGGGATCGCCGCGATCGTAACC
>CAYYEE010000562.1:0-3212 GCA_964470775.1 uncultured Planctomycetota bacterium
CGGCCCGCCCATCCCCTGGGGCGACGCGTACACCGGCAGCCACTGTAACAACTCCATGATCGCCGTGGACGACAACACGCTTCTATACGCCCACGACGCCACCCGTCCCGACCCCGGCGCGCCGAACGCCTGGCTGCGCAAAGCGGGCCACGGACTGATCATCCTGCGCAGGATTGAGGTCCGTGTCTGAAAGGCCAGGAGGCTGTTGGCGGCAGGGCGCCTTGTCGGGAGCCTCAGAATTCAAGCAGCTTGGGGTTCCGAATCCACGCGCGGCAGGCTTCAAACAACTCGCGCGTCATGGCGCGGCATTGCCCCGTCGCCAAGCGGCGGCATCGTGGGCCACTGTACACAAGGGCGGCCAGGTCGGCGGACGGCCGGGCCAGGAACCACGGGAAGTTTTCCACAATATGCCGGTCCGAGATGCTTGGCAGATAGCCCGCATCGCTCCAGACTGCGAACGCGGCGCAGGATCGAGGTTGACTGCGGTCAGCGGGGATGGTCTTCCAGGCTGAGCCTGCCGAGGTTCAGAACCGGCTCGCGCACGCGGGCCGGGGCTTCGCAGGGGAGAGAGACAGGCGGCCGGTTGGTGATGTTGCCGTCCACGTCCATCTGGTCGCGGCTGAAGTCAATGCCAGGGCCGTCATAGACGGGGAACCCTCGCTCGGCCCTTTTGCGCCGCCATTCCTTTTCGGCCATGGCCACGCCAGCCGGGTCCTTGCTCATGGCGTCGGCCACGGTGCGCATCAGCGCCGGGACAACCGATCCGAACTGGATCCAGGTGAAGCGGAAGTCGCCGAAGTGGCGCACGCGTTCGGCCAGTCCGGCGAAGTTGCCTTCCAGATACGCCTTGGCGTAAGCGGCGTAGACGGGGTCGCCGGTCATGTCGTAGGCCAAGCATATCAGGCGCACCGAGTCTGGCCCGGCGCCCCACTGCGTCCAGTAGAACCGGTCGTCCACGGGCCAGAATTTGGACCTGGGCGTGAGGCGGGCGCGGGCCATCTGGGCGGTGACGAAGTTGTCAGTCAGCGCGTCCCACAGGTAGTGGTTCGCCTCCGCCAGGATGTGCTCATCCAGGGCGCGGCTGCCGAATATGCGGCGAGCAATGTGACAGATGCGGTAGATGTCGCGCGCGTGGCCGGTGTACCCGCCCGACGGTTCCACGACGGCTTCGTCCCCGCGGTCCCCGCGCGTGTAGACGCTGATGGGGTATTCGCCCGGCGCGGGCAGCGTGCGCAGGAACCAGTTCAGCGAGCGCCGGGCCACGTCGCCGTATCTCTCTTCCCATGTGGCCTCGTACACTTCGAGGAGGTTCCACAGCGGGCCGGTAAACTCGCGGTGCAAAACGCCTTCGCGACAACTGACGATGCCGCAGGGTTCCTGCGTTCGCACGACCCAGTCGGCGTATTCCCTGGCCACGTCCAACAGGCGCTGCTCGCCCGTGAAGCAGTAATCCATGAGCAGGCCGCTGGCCAGGGTATGCGACGGGCTGCCGCCGCCGGTCCACTGGTGGCCGTTGTGATACTGCATCAAACCCTCGGAGAGCGGGTCGCCGGGGCGCTTGTGAATGGTGCAGACGTCGGCGATCGTGCGGCTGTAGCGCTGGGCCAGGAAGTAGTGGTCGCGACGGCCGGTGCGCACGAAGTTGCCCCAGACCGCGCCGATCTGGTCGTTGGACTCGTTGTTGTACGGCCCGACGTAGCGCAGGGCCTTTTCAGGGGCCGTGTCCTTGTAATAGGCGTAGGAGAAGGCCGGCCCAGGCGCGTGGGAACAGACCATGTTGCCGTAGCGCATCATTCCATAGAGGCGGCACTTCTCCGCCGGCTCGATGGCGACCAACCGCAGGATGTCGTCAAGCCCGTCGTCCGTCTTCCTGAACCTGGGATCGCCCGCGTGGCAGGCGTGGCCGAGGGCTTGCGTGGCGCAGGTGTAGGCCGGATCGGCCGGAGCGATGAGGGGCTCTTGGACGGCGGCGTTGAAGCTGGCCGCTTCCGCGTCGGTCACCGCCTCCGCGGAGAAACGGAGCCATATCTCCGTGGTCTTGGCCGCGCCCACGCCGCTGTCACAGCCCGTGTCGTTGTAGCTGATGGCGCGGCCCTGGCCATACTTCTCCACCATTTTCTCGACCCACAGGAAGTCCTGGAGGGTGTTGACGCCAAGGCTCTTCAGGTTCAGCGGCGCGGTGGGACGTTCGGCGAGGAGGCGCTGGAACTCCTTTTCGTCGCGCGTGCCCTTGAAGAAGATGGCCGGCTCCGAGAAGGGGGTCGTGAAGCGCAGCGGCTCGGGGTGCGACTCGGGCCAGACCTGCGCGTCCAGCTCGCCGGGCCGGACGCAGAAGCCTTTGGGGAACTCCTGCCAGTGATAGCGGATGGCCGCGGCCACGGATCCCTGCCGGCCGCTCAGGGATGCCCACCCCGCGCTCTTGGCGCCTGGGGCCGTCTCGGCGCCGTCCGCGAACACGCGGTACTCCTGGTCGCTGGACTGGAGCAGGGCCAGGTTCACCGGCGTGGCGGCGCTGTGGACTTGTCCTTGTCCGCCGATGGCGGCGCGGCTGAAATCGCCGATCCTGGGCCGCAGCTTCATGCCGATGGCGGACAGCTCCACCGAGTGCGCTTCCTGGTCATAGATGAACGTGTGGAGGACACGGACGTCGCTGCGTCCCGCGAAGAAGTGGAAGCGGAGGATGTAGGGGCAGAAGCGCGCGCCGTTGAGCGCGGCGTGATAGCCCTTGAGGCAGACACACGCGCGCATGGGGCCGGCTTCCTCGACGGTGACGATGGGCCTGGGGCCGGCTGTGCAGGAGTCGTAAAGATTGCCACGCTGGTCCTTCATGTAGAGGAAGAGCCCCTGTCTGTCGTGCAGGATGTCGCGCCATCCGTCATTCGTCTTGATTTCGCATCTGGCCAGGAAATCCCTTTCGGCCGGCGCTTGGTAGTAGGGATGTCTGGCCCAGAAGGTCATCCTGAGGGCGCCGGTATCTACGATGACCTGGGTGTCCGTCTTCTGCGCGACGACGGGTCTGGGGGGCGGCGGGTTGGGCGGGGCATCGCGATACTGAACGAAGAGGCGGCGTTCACCATCGGCCGGCAGGTCCGTTTGGAAATCGAGCAGCAGCCACTTGACGCGTTTGAGGTCCTTGTCCCAGGTCATGAGGCGCCGGGTCTGGGTGGGGAGGGGGTTGCCGTCGTGGTCAACGACGCAGACGGGCGTCCCGC
>CAYYEE010000563.1:0-3194 GCA_964470775.1 uncultured Planctomycetota bacterium
CTCCGCGTACTCAGCACGTCCTTCTTGAGGTTGTGGATGGAGGCGATGACCTGGGGCGAGAGGAGATGGAGCGCGTCGGGGAAGAGGGCGAGCTTTTTGATGGCGTTGAGGACCAGGCTGGAGGCGGCGTGCATGAGGGGCGAGTTCTTGCCCGTGGCCACCTGGCCGCTGGGCAGTTCGATGGCCGCGCCGCAGAAGACGCCCTCGTTGCCGCGCTGGGCCTTCTGGGCGTCGAGGGCGGCCTGGCGGGCGTGGACCACGACGGCGCGGTCTTCGGGCTTCAGGCCCAGCTCTTCCATGAGGACTTCCACGCGGCGCACGGTCTCTTCGTCGCAGGCGCCCATGACGTTTTCGCATTTGTAGCGGAACAGGCGGCGCACGACCTCCTGGCGCGCGGCTTCGCGCGCGGCCGCGTCGTCTACGATGCCGAACCTGGCGCGGTTGACGCCCATCTCGGTGGGCGAGCGGTAGGCCCCTTCGGCGCCGGTGATCTTTTGCAGGATGCGCCGCACCACGGGGAAGACCTCCACGTCGCGGTTGTAGTTGACCGCCGCTTCGCCCGTGGCTTCCAGGTGGAAGGGGTCAATGAGGTTGAAGTCGCGGATGTCGGCCGTGGCGGCCTCGTAGGCCACGTTGACGGGGTGTTTGAGGGGCAGGTTCCAGATGGGGAAGGTCTCGAACTTGGCGTAGCCGGATTGGACGCCGTTGCGGTGGTCGTGGTAGAGCTGGGAGAGGCAGGTGGCGAGCTTGCCGCTGCCGGGGCCGGGTCCGGTGACGACCACGAGGGGGCGCTTGGTCTCGATGCGCTCATTGGCGCCATAGCCGTCGGCGCTTACGATGCGGTCCACGTCAGTTGGGTAGCCTTTGGTGGGGCGGTGGGTGTAGACGCGGATGCCGCGGTGTTCGAGCCGGCGCTGGAAGACCTGGGCCGCGCTCTGGCCGTCGAAGCGGGTGATGACCACGGCGCCCACCTCGATGCCCCAGTCGCGCAGGTCGTCAATCAGCTTCAGGGCGTCCACGTCATAGGTGATGCCGAAGTCGCCGCGCATCTTGCGGCGCTCGATGGCGCCGGCGTGGATGCACAGGATGATGTCGGCTTGATCCTTCATCTCGCGCAGCAGGCGCATTTTGACGTTGGGGTCGTAGCCGGGCAGCACCCGGGCCGCGTGGTAGTCGTAGAGGAGCTTGCCGCCGAATTCGAGGTAGAGGCGGGCGCCAAAGCGCTTTTGGCGTTCCTGGATGCTCGCGAGCTGTTCGCGCAGATAGCGTTCGTTGTCAAAGGCGGCGGTCACGGGCATGGGCGGCGTTATCTCCTTGGAGCGGTCTGCGGGGGGCGGTTTGCCGGACAAGCCAGAGGGGGCCGGCCTGCGCGGCTCGTCCGCCTAGGGTAGTGTTTCAGAAATAGCTTCGCTATCTCTGAAACACTACATGACACAAACCCGGCGCTTGACGCGTCTAAAGTGTCGAGTTGGCCCGCCCTGTGGTGTTTCGGAAATGCAAGGCATTTCCGAAACACCACATTAGGGACGATGGGCCGAAGCGGCCGAGGTGGAAGTTTCGAGCTGTTCGATGCGGACAATGCCTTGGCGATTGAGCACGAGCCTGTGGCGGAAATAGCGGGCGCCTTGGGCGCCGGGACGCGTGAAGCCGACGATCATGTTGACGTGATAGACCCGCCGCGCCTGGACCTCTTGGGGTTCGCCGTGTTCGACGCAGTAGAGCGCGCTGGTGGGGTCGTCCATGCCGGCCAGCCATGAGTCCACGCGCAAGCGCAGGATTTCGGTGATGGAGTCGAGCCGCGTGTGGACGGCGTAGAGTCGGGGGGAGTCGAGGGTGATGTCCTTCTGAAAATGGATGACGTCTTCGGGCGGAAGGATGTTGTGGAAGGCGTTGCCTTCGATGTCGCGGATGGCGCGCAGGCCGGAGGGAAGGCGGTCCTCGCGGGTGAAATGCACGCGGGCGCGGCTGCGGCCCACGCGGCGGTGGATGCGGGGGTCAATGAGGTCTTCGACCTGGTCGGCCACGAGGCGCGGCAGCCGGCGCAGGAGGGCGGCGCGCAGGATCTCCTTGATGCGGTCCTTAAAGATGTAGGAAACGACGATGATCATGACCCAGGGCAGGCTGTTGATGGCGAACCAGCGGGTGGCGATGATCGTGGCCACCACGGCGAAGAGCATGGCCGCGCCCGCGGCCATGCCCAGGAGGATCTGGGCCAGATTGTCCAGCAGCCGGGCGGGCTTGCGGTTCATGTACATGCAGCTTTCGGCCCACTTCTTGACCATGCCGGTGCGGTAGACGACCGTCTCGTTCTTCACTTCATCGGAGGGCGACACAACCGTGGCGTAGCCCATGCGGGCGCGGTGGGCGGATTCGGCGGTGATGCGCTGGAGGATGAAGGCGCGCAATGGCTCCAGGCCGGGATACTCGCGCGTGAGCTGGTAGCAGCGGCAACCGGTCTTTTCGGCGTTGAGGCTGACGGCTTCGTCGGCCAGGTGATAGGCCTGGCGGAGGCTTTCGGGCACGCCGGGGGCGATGAGACTGGGGAACAGCGCGCGGAACCGGTCCAGCGCCTCGGCCATCTCGTCGAACAGCGCCTTGAGCGGGCCGGCGATGGCGTCGGCCGGCGTGCCGTGGCGCAGTTGCGAGCGCAGCAGCCGCCACGTGTCGCGGGCCTGGACGTGGAAGATGTTGGCGAAGCTCTGAATTTCGTAGAGCACGGCGCGATCGTCCAGCCGGCCCGCCAGGTCCATGCTTTTGAGCTTGGCCGCGATGCGCGTCAAGGGGCTGGCTTCGCAGGCCGGGTCCACCAGCCGGGCCAAGGGGATGGCGGGCGGGGTGTGGCGGGGGTAGGTCCGCAGATCGGCCAGGAAACGGCTGACGCCGTAGGTCTTTTCGGTGACGCCAAGCTGGTAGGGGAAGAAGAGGTACAGGTCCACGCGGTAAGCGGTGCGCGGGTCAGCCGGGTCCAGGGGATAGATGGCGTTGACTTCGAGCTGGCGCTCGCCGTGGGTGGTGATGCGGCAGGAGCACTCGGCCACGTCGGTGGATCCTTGTTGAAGACGCGGATTGTTAGCGATGCGTTAGTGTGCCGTCCCAGAAACGCCTTGCATTTCCGGGACAGAGCAGGGCCAAAGTCAACTCTTTGCCGTGGCGTAAGTTGCAGACATCGGCCACGTCGTGATACGCCTCAAGAA
>CAYYEE010000564.1:0-3184 GCA_964470775.1 uncultured Planctomycetota bacterium
GTGACGCCGGGGTTTATTGCGCGCACGCCACGCTTTTATTCCGCCGCGTCATAGCGGTGAGGCGCAACGTGCAGCAATGCCGCTATGCCCACAGGTTTTGACCTGCCTGAACGCGGCCTGATTCGGCGCTTACACGACGTCTGGCGATTCTAAGACGGCAAGGCGTGTCAGTCAACAGCGACAAGCTCAAGACCGGTCAGTTGCGCAGGCAGCCACTGGCCTGCAAGGACACGACTGCCTCGGTTTACTGGCAGAACGAACGGCATTAGCTTAGAGGAGTGTTCAAGGGCTTCCCGGCTGGAGTACTCACCGTCAGTTCCAAAGATGGTCGTGTGCCCATGCAACTACGCCCTGCCTTGGCAGTAGACTGGTCCTGCTTCTGATTCTGGTGGTGTTGTCACAGCCGACCGATGGTGGGGGGTAGGCAATTCGCGGAGTTCTTGACAACTCTGCCAGCGTTGACTAGTATCCGGCGGCATCACAGTCTGGCGGGGGGTGCGCGATTCTCCGCGCTGGGTGGCGAAGTGACACACTGGGAGAGCCCTAGCGAATGTCTGAGTCACTGCGAATGGGGCACAACTTGGGCTTGCGCTGGATGGTCGCAGCGCTGGCGCTCTTGGGTTTGACAGAGGAGGCATTGGCCTATGTTGACCCTGGCACGTCGCAGCAGGTGTGGATGGCGCTGGGACCGCTGATCGCGATTCTGGTCGGGGCGGCGTCGGTTTTCCTGCTTCCCTTCCGTTGGGTCCTTGGATTCGTCAAGCGAGGCTGGCTCCGGCTGCCGCGATGGGCGCGCGCCGGTCTGGTGTGCGCGGTTGCGGTGGGAGTGGCGGTGTCGCTGGTGGCATTGGGCAAGGCGATGGGACAGGCGGGCGCGCCTGGTCAGGTTGTGAGAGAGGAGAAGCCGCGCATGAGGTTCAAGCGGGTCTTGGTCTTGGGCATGGACGGGCTGGACCCGAACCTGCTCCAATCCATGATGAAGGACGGCAGCCTGCCCAATTTCGCGAAGCTGGCAGAGACGGGCTCGTTCTCTCCGCTGCAGACCACGATCCCGCCGGAGAGCCCGGTGGCGTGGCTTGTGGCCGCGACGGGGTGCAACCCGGGCCAGACCGGCGTGTTCGACTTCATCCGGCGCGACCCCAAGACGTATGTGCCCGACCTGTCGCTGCTGCGCTCCAAACGGCGGGGCATGCTGAGCGGCTCGGAGGGCGCCTATGCGCCGGCGAGTGAACAGCCGGCCATGTGGGACATCCTGTCGGCGCAGGGCATCCCGGCCACGGTGATCCGCTGGCCGGGCGCGTTTCCGCCGGTCAAGGTGGCGGGGCGGATGCTGTCCGGGCTGGGCACGCTGGATGTGTGCGGCACCATGGGGCGGTATCGGTTCTTCACGACCAAAGAAGTGACGCCGGACGATAAGGCCGCGGATCGCGTGACGCGCGTCTCGTGGCAGGACGGGCGTATCGTGACCGAGTTGCCTGGGCCGGACGTGCTCTCGTTTGGCGGGACGAAGACGAGCGGTGCGCCGCTGAAGGTGGAGAAGACTGACAAGGACGGCGTGTCTATCACGATTGGCAAGGCGCAAGCCGTGAAGCTGGACGTGGGACAGTGGAGCGGGTGGACGCGGGTGACGTTCCCCGGCGGGCTGTCGCGCGCGTGCCCGGCCATGGTGAAGATGTTCCTGACCAGCGTGGAGCCGGAGTTTGGGCTCTACGTGACGCCGTTGCACGCGGACCCGGAGGACCCGGCTTGCCCGCTGTCTTCTCCCAAGGAGTATTCCCGCGAATTGGCCAGGGAGATCAGGCTTTACGCGACGCTCGGCATGCCGGAAGACACGCAGGCGGTTCAGCACGGCCGGATTCCGCTCAGCGCGTTTCTTGAGTTGTGCGACCAGATCACGAGCGAGCGCGAGCGGATGTTTGAGCGGGAGCTGAAGCTGTTCAAGGAGGGCGGGCTGTTTGTCGTGTTCGACACCAGCGACCGCATCCAGCACATGCTGTGGGCGGCCACGGACCGCGAGCATCCCGGCCACACCGCGGAGCTGGAGAAGCAGTACGGCCACGTGATCCGCGATCACTACCGCCGCATGGACAAGGTCGTGGGCACGGCCCTGCAGGCGGCGAGCGACGGCCAGACCGCGATCATCGTCATCTCGGACCACGGGTTCACCCGGTTCAGCCGGGCCGCGCACTTGAACACGTGGCTGGTGAGGAACGGATTCATGGTGTTGCGCGACGGCGCAAGCGAAGGCGCGCCGCTGCTCAGGAGCTTGGATTGGTCCAAGACCAAGGCGTACGCGGTGGGCTTCTGCAGTCTGTTCATCAATCGGCAAGGCCGCGAGGGGCAGGGCAGCGTGACGCCAGAGGAGTACGCGCGCGTGAGGGAGGAGGTCGCTCGCGCGTTGAAGTCATGGAAGGACCCGGAGACAGGCGCGCCGGTGGTGAGGAGCGTGTACTTCGGCGACGAGGTCTACCGAGGCAAGCGCACAGAGGATGCTCCCGACATCGTGGTCGGCTACTACCCAGGACACCGAGCCTCTTGGCAGACGGCGCTGGGCGCGGCGCCGGCTGGGGAGACCGTTGTGGCGAACGACGAGGTGTGGTCTGGGGACCATCTCGTGGACGCGCCGTGTGTGCCGGGTATCTTCTTGTCGAGTCAGAAGCTGAGGGGTGTGCGGCCAAAGTTGGCAGATATTGCGCCGAGTGTGTTGGAATTGCTGGGGGCGAGTGTACCCACCGAAGCAGAAGGCAAGCAGCTTTTCTAGATTAGCCTCGGACTCGGTTTGTCATGCGAACGGGTTGGCCGCGGTTCACAAGCTCGTATGGGCCATGCGGTTCTGACCCCGGCCGCCCTGCATGGCATTTTGACAATCGGGTCGCTCATCCGCCTCTTGGCCCGCGTTTGCTGGCAGCCCGCTGAAGATGGCTTCGTGCTCCTCTGACGGAGCATGGCCTCGATGGCGAAGGCCAAGCCCGCCTGCAGGGGTGACCCGCCGGGTCGCCCATACAGGCGCCCGAGGGGCGCGGCTGCCTTTCCAACGGGCTGCCTGTGCAGCCTGGGCTCGGCGTTGCCGCCTTGGCTCTTGCACATTGGGGGGATGTGCGGGCTTCCCCGGCACACGCTTGCTGTCTTGCGTGGCGCCGAGGGCTGCTTCCTCCGGGGCGCGTAGCTTCGTCGTTTTTTTTTT
>CAYYEE010000565.1:0-3177 GCA_964470775.1 uncultured Planctomycetota bacterium
TGGCGCCTCAGCCCGCCAACGGCGGGATCGCAACGTGTCCCCGGAACAGACGCGGCTTTGTGACCTCATGGCTTCTTGCCCCTGGCCGTCGCGAGGTCGCGAAGTCTTCTTTTCTCCGCATCCCCGATCCTCCGCATGCCCTTGCGCTGTGGGCAGGCGCCCCAACCCCAAGATTGAGCCGCGGCAGGATCCGGGCAAAGAAGCGGCGAAAATGCTTGTTGACAAGCTCGTTCAGGACTGGCAACCGCTCAAGAGCCGCGAATTATCCCCCCTTCTTAGGCCTGCGGCGCGGTCGTCTTGCCCGTTCGCTGGGCCCCATCAGCGCCTGCTCAGCGCGCTTGGCGCCGTCTCTGCCCAGGCCGGAGGACGAGCACGGCGCAGGTCTGGAAGGGGGGTATCCGAACATGGCCGCCGGCGGCGGGGATTGGGACATCCACGCGCGCCGGGGCGGGGTCCAGGCCGCGGAACTCCGCTGAGGCGTAGCGCCCCTCGCGAACCCATAGCGACGCCGCCAGGACCGGGTCGGTGTTGGCGTAGTTGACGAAATGCAGCAGCTCGCGTCCCTGACCGGGCTGAAAACGCCATTCGACGGCGACGGTGTCAGGCGCGGCTGCGACAAAGGGCGCGTCGTAGAGCCAGCGCACCGCGTCCACGATCTGGCCTTGGTTGACGGGAAGACGCCAGTTGACGAAGGCGTACTCCTTGGCGTGGGGATGGAGGGGGTCGTTGACCTCGCCGACGATGTCGAAGCTGGCTGCCGCTGGGTTGAACCGCCACTGCGGGCGCCAGATTTCCTGCTGTACGCTGGGGATCACCTCCGGCAGGTAGACCAGGCGGCCATGGCCCATCACCTGCTCAAAGACCGCGGCGCGGCCCGGCCAGGTGTTCATCGCCGTGTCGGACGCCTGGTCCGCAAAGGCGCTTTCGAACCGAGCCTGGACCTCCTGCCCGGCGATGGGTCCGGCCGCCGGCGCCACGGCGCAAGCCGGAAGGCTCAACGCCCGGATGAGCCTGTTCTCGCGGCAGGGCTTTGCGTCGGCGCGGCGGGCGCCGGTGCGGCCGGTCGCCAGCACGCGTCCACCATGGGACAGGAACGCCTGGACCGCGTCAATCGTCCTGTCGCTGAGACAGCTCTGGTTGGCCAGGACCAACAGCTTGATCCGGCGGCCCAGCAGTTCGTCAAGCTGCTCGTCAAAGACCGGGTCAAAAGGAATCTGGTTGCGGATGAGCGTCTCCTCGACGAGCATCGTGTGGCGCCAGGCGTCGTAGCAGTCGTAGGTCATGGACTCGTAGCCGCGCAGCACGCCCACCTCGGCGGCCGGCGCCGCGCCCCGGTACAGGTCTGCGTTGGCCCGCCGCCACTGCGCCATCTCCGCCACGGCCCGTTGCTCAGCCTCGCCCCCATGCCGGCCGGCGTTCACGTCGCCGGCCGTGTTGACGTGTCCCAGCGACCCGCTGTTGAACGCCAGCGACTCGGCCATGGCGCGCTTCACGAAAAGGACGCTGTGCTGGTGGCAATACGCGATGCAGCGCAGCCCCAGCGCGTCGGCCACCTTGTAGTCGCGGATGCGGTGGGAAAGGACACCCCCCTCGCGCACGCCCGCGAAATGCCCGTCTTCGATGAACACGCAGGTGTTGCGCGCGTTCAGCAGCGGCAGGTACACGCCGGCCTGCGCGGTCGTGTTCTGCCATGAGAAGACGCCGCAGTTCAAGGAAATGACCGCTTCGGGATTGGCCCGCCGAACCACGTCCTGGACAAAGCCATGCCACTCGGCCCAGTCCTCGCAACGGAACCGGATGTACTCCTGATACACGGGGTCTGTGATGAAGGTGGCCGTGGATTCGCTGAGATTGCCCGGGCCGACAGGCGGAATCGTGATGCCGTCCACGCGGCCGAACCCGAACCGCCGCTTGGCCTCCTCGGGGCGGCCGCCCCAGCGGGCCGCCAGGAACCGCTGGAACCGGGCCTGGCAATGGGCGCAACGGCATTCCTCTCGCTCCGAGCTTCCGTGGAACCCGTCGAGGTGGACAAGGTCGGCGCCGATCTCCGCCAGCGCGTAGCGAATGACCTGGGCGATGTGCTCGCGGTACTCCGGCACATTGCGGCAGACGCGCTGCCGGTAATAGCGATTGAGGATGGTGGGGTTGCGGCCGTCCTGCGTGACGGCCAGCCACGCGCGCGCCTCGGGCCGTTCCAAAAAGAACGTCTCGTCCATCACGTTGTCCACGCGCAGGTACACCCCCGCTCGCGCGCCCGCGCGATGCAGCGCCGCCACCTGGCGCTTCACGTCCCCCAGCTCATCCTGGATGACCCTCCACCCATGCCCCTTGTAGTAGTGCGTAATGAACAACCCGATTCCCGCGCCGGCGATTCCTTGAAGCGACTCGTCCGTATGCTGCCGGACAAAGTCCTCCTCGCAGTCGCGGGAACCGTCGCGGCGCAGGTACATCAGCGGCTCCCAGCCCCCGGCCACCAGAAACGCATCGTCGAACCAGCTCGGAAAACCAGGCGAGTTCACGGTCATGACCTCTCTGGACACCGGCGGCCCGCGCCGCCCGTCCGGCCGGGCCGCCTCGACTCCGCCATGTCCGGCGTCTGCTTCGCCAACCCCGCGCCCACGGCCCGGCCACGATGGGCTGGCGTTGGACGTGGGCGGCGCAAGCTTCAACCTGCGTTTCTACTTCGCCAGCTCCGCGACCACGGCCAGCGCGCCGTGGGTGGGGACAGGCGCGTCAACGCGCAAATGGAGTTCGGCGCCGGACTGCCGCCACGCCGTCTGGGGCAGCGTGGCCCATCGGCCGGCCGGCCGCAGCCAACGAACGCGGCGCACGGGCTTGTCCACCGCCCAGGTCATGCCCACGGACGGCCACGCGTCGTAGTTGATGTTCATGGCCGCCAGCGCAACCACGCCCGGACCGTCGGCGCGATGCGGAAGCGCCCATCCGTTGGCCTCCACGGTCAGCGGGGGCAGACCGCGGCCCAGCCACCGCGCCACGGCGCGCATCTGCTCCTTGCGCGCCTCAGAATAGAAGAAGACGGATGGCCCCTTCTGGTAGGGGTCCGCGGATATCCCGCAGCAATCGTAGGGCACGGTGGCCACCCGGCCGCCCAAGTTGTTCTCAAAGAGCGTGATCCCCGGCGCCAGGACCTGCTCGCGCGTGTCCATGACCCGCGAT
>CAYYEE010000566.1:0-3167 GCA_964470775.1 uncultured Planctomycetota bacterium
ACCGCGTCGGCGGGGACATGTCGCCTCAGCCCGCCAACGGCGGGATCGCAACGTGCCCCCGGAACAGACGCGACATTGTCAACAGGCTGCTATAGGACCTATGCTCACAACTTCGTACTCACAATCCTCCCGCTCGCGTCCCGGCACGCCTGCATCAGCCTCACCACCGCCAGCGTCTCCGACGGATCCGCCACACACCGACGCCCTGTCCGGATTGCCCGCGCAAAGTCCGCGTAGAAATCCACCGCCATCCCCGCATCCACGTCCACCGTCTCCTCCTGCCAGGGAATCTCGTCTTTCGGGTACTGCCGGTTCGCGCTGGCCAGGCCGCGATTCAGCGGCTTCGCCGCCAGCTTCTTCGGATCGAACCAGCGAACCGTCAACTGCCCCTTGTGCTTCGCGACCGCCCCGCACGTCCCATAGACCTCAAACTCATAAGGGGGCAACGCGCACGCCTGGTTGATATCCGCCTCTCCCACCACCCCTCCCCGCGTCTCATACACCACCTTCACCACATCCTCCGCGTCCCCCAGCGTCGCCACACGCCGCAGCGTGCAAAACACCTTCTTCACGTCCGGCCCCGTCAACTGCAGCGCCAAATCCAACGCGTGCGCCCCATAGTTGTTCAACATCCCGCCCCCGAACTTCCGCAGGCTCTGCCAATCGTCCCGCCGCGCGTAGTTGAACAACCCCACCCGCACGTGATACACCGCCCCGATCCGCCCCGAATCCACGATCTTCTTGATGTGCTGGAACCACGCGCTCACCCGGTGCGGCTGATACACCGTCAACACCCGCCCCGCCTTCTTCGCCGCCCGCGCAATCGCCCGCGCGTCCGCCAGACACGGCGCCATCGGCTTCTCCACCACCGCATGCAGCCCCCGCTTGAACGCCGCCAGCGCGTGCGGCTTGTGCAAATGCGTCGGCGTCGCCACCACCACAGCGTCCAGCGCGCCCCCCGCCAGCATCGCCTCAAAACTCTCAAACGCCTTGCACCCGAACGTCTTCACCGCCTCCTCGCGCCGCGCCGCCTCCGGGTCGGCCACCGCCGCCAGCGCAAAGTCCTTGCTCGCCGCGATCTGCTGGCAATGAAACCCCCACCCAATCCTGCCCAGCCCCGCCACGCCCATCCGGATCCGCCTCTTCGAACTCGCCACAGCTTTATCCTTTCACGATTCAGCCCGTAAAACCCCATAGCATACCATCTCCCCCCGCCCGTGTCGTCCCCGCCTCCCCGTGGATTTGCGCTGTGAAGGTTCGACTTTCCAGCGAATCGCCGCCTCCCCCGTTCGACGCCGACCGCGGCGAATCGGCGTAATATGAATTGGGCGAGCGTTCCGGTGAAGCGCCCTGCCGCAGCGCAAATGTCCTTTCCTCGCCTTGTTGTCCTTCCCCCCGTCTCCCCCTATAATGGGAAATCATATTGGGAGCCACGCGCGCCCCACGTGTCCCCTGGCCACTTGAGGAGCCAACCATGAAACGACTCGCCTCATTCCTCTGCCTGGCCGCGCTGGCGGCCCCTCTGTTTGCCCAGGCGCCCAGAGCCATCGTCAAGGAAGGCAAAGACGAAGTCCTCTACCTCGACGCCCTCGCCTCCCCCAAGCGCTGGAGCCCCGCCGAGTGCACGCTCCAAATCTCCAACGACATCAAGACCGGCAGCCGCCCCGTCCTCCACCTCCACATCCCCGTCGACTATGAAGGCGGCGAAAAAGCCCACCCCATCGGCTGGCCGCGCATGTACCTCAGCCTCGACCGCTCCACCGAATCCAACTGGGCCGAGTTCGAGCGCTTCGAGTTCGAAATGTACACCAAGTTCTCCCGCTCCGGCCTCCCCTCCGGCGTCGCTTCCCTTCACATCTACTGCCCTGACAAGCCCGTCGTCTTCTACCATCAGTTCACTGACAAGAACACCAAGCTCAACGAGTGGCAGACCCTCTCCATCCCCACCCGCGACATCAAGAACGTCGCCGAAGTCGCCAAGCTCGGCTTCAACATCGCCGAAGCCAACTACAAACACGGCGACACCCTCGACTTCTACTTCACCGGCTTCCGCCTCGTCCGCTCCGCCGATTTCAGCGTCGCCTCCTTCGAAATCCGCAACCCCGCCGTCTTCAAAGGCCAGCCCAGCCTCAAGGTCCAGGTTCAGGTCAGCGGCCCCCCCGCCGAGATTAGACGCGGCCTCCCCATGACCCTCCGCAAAGGCGCCAGCGTCATCCGCAAAGAAACCCTCCCCGTCAAGACCGGCCTCCAGACCCTCGACGTCGCCATTGACGAACTCAAGCTCGAACCCGGCGACTACACCCTCACCGCCTTTGACGGCGACGCCGCCCGCGCCAAGTCCGCCGCTTTCAAAGTCGTCGAAACGCCTTGGGAGGAGAAATGAACACCCGAAACATCTTCTCCGCCGCTTTGCTGGCCGCTGCCCTCGCCAGCGCCGCCCGCGCCGCGGTCTCGACTTACACCGTGCCCAAGACCGCCACCCCCCCCACCCTCGACGCCGGCCTCGACGACCCCTGCTGGAAAACCGCCCTCGCCATCACCGACTTCGGCGTCCTCGGCCGCGCCAAGAACGCCGACCCCGTCCCCCCCACCACCGCCTGGCTCGCCTATGACCGCGACTACCTCTACCTCGCCTACCGCTGCGGCGAGCCCCTCGCCGACAAGATGCGCCTCAAGGCCACGGAACACGACGGTTCCACCTGGGGCGACGACTGCGTCGAGATCTTCTTCAACCCCTCCGGCGACCGCCGCCGCTACATGCAGATCGTCGTCAACGCCGCCGGCGTCGTCATGGACGCCTGGTACGAAAACGGCCCCATGACCTACATGGACCGCGCCTACGAAACCGGCATTGAAGTCAAAACCCACGTCGGCAAAGACGAGTGGACCCTCGAATCCCGCATCCCCTTCGCCGGACTCCCCCTCGCCGGCCCCACCGGCCCCTGGACCTTCCACCTCGCCCGCACCCGCGCCGCCGCAGGCCAGCACCTCACCGCCCTCCGCTCCCCCGCCGCCGGCTTCCACGACATCACCAGCGTCACGAGCGAGTACCCCGACGGCCGCGGCATCGCCTCCGCCGCCATCGTCGCCTTCAAGAGGTAAGAGAAAGAGGAGAAAGGAGAAAGGAGATAGGAGAAAAGCGCGGGCGTGGGCCAATGGCCGCGACG
>CAYYEE010000567.1:0-3149 GCA_964470775.1 uncultured Planctomycetota bacterium
AGACCATCCGCGGCCTGGCCGCGCGCGGCGTCGACATGCTCGTCCTCCACGGCTATAAGGGGCTTGGGCTCGAGTTCGAAAAGCAGGAGCTGGACCGCACGCGCCGCGCCGCCGCCCTCTGCCGCCAGCACGGTCTGAAGGTTGGCCTCTACTGCCAGGTGGCCACCCTGTTCCCCGAGACCTTCTTCCGCTGCTATCCCCAGGGCCGCGACTGGATCCAGCGCGGACACGACGGCCAGCCCTGCTACTACAACACCCAGACCTTCCGCGTCTTCCCCTGCTTCCGCAACCGGGGATACCTTGAATACTACAAGGAGGTGGTCCGCTTCCTGCTTCAGGATATCGGCGCCAACTTCCTCCACTTCGACAACTTGGTCGAGTCTGTCGAGCCCCACTCCTGCCACTGCTCCCACTGCCGCCGCGCCTTCACCGCCTTCCTGTACCGCCGCTACGGCGGCGACGCCCATCGCGCGCTGCGCGTCCAGCGCTTCGGCTTCGACGATCTCGACGCGCTTGAGCCGCCGGTCTACTCGCCCTGGCTCCACCCCCGCGACGCGGAGATCATCAACGATCCTCTTCAGCAGGAGTGGAACTGGTTCCGCTGCGAGACCATCGCGGACTTCATCACCGAGGTCAGCGCCTTTGCCGCGAGCCTCAACCCGCAGGCCGGCGTGGAGGCGAACGTGGGCTATTTCCCAGGTCCCAACCGCATCCGCGCCTCGTGCACGTTCGTCCCGTGGTTCGCCCACGCCGTTGACCTCGTCTTTAACGAAGACCCCAACGGCCTGCCCCGCGTCACCGAGGACGGCGTCGTCGCCACGAACATCCGCGCCTTCAAAATCGCGCGCGGGCAGGGCATCGGCTGCTTTGGCGGCGGGGCGCGCTCCACGCCCGAAGACATCGAGCGCACCGCGGCCGAGCGGCTGGCCTTTTCCCCCGACTTCAGTTGGTGGATGGGTTCGCCCGCGGCCATCGCCAGCGAAGAGGGCCGCCCCGAGCTGCCCTATCTCGACTTCTACCGCGCCAACCGCGGCCTCTACCACGACGCGCAGGTCATCTCGTGCGTAGCGCTGCTGCGCAGTTTCCCCACCCTGGCCAACAACGCCTTCCGCCCCAACCTCATCGCCTGCGTCCTGGAACAAAGCCTCATCGAGTCCCGCATCCCGTGGACCTGCGTCGCCGATTCCGCGCTCCACGAGTTCCCCGGCTTCCGCATCCTCGTCATGCCGGAGGTCGAGTGCGTGGGCGAGCCCACGGCCGAGCGCATCGCCGCCTTTGTCAACAACGGCGGCGGCCTGCTCCTGACGGGCGACACGTCGCGCTTTGACGAATGGCGCCGCCCGTGGCCGCAGCCCGTCCTCGCCCGGCTCTTCGGCCTCAAAGACTGGCCCGCCAAGACGCAGATGTGGGAGCATGGCTTCGGCCGCGTGGCCTACATCCCCGACGTCAGACTCCGCGCGCCCGCCCCGATCCCCGCCAAGGGCGGCCCCGGCTTCACCGTGCCCCCAGACCTGTGGCGCGCGCCGGCCAACCACCGCGAGATTGTCCAAGCCCTGCTGTGGACCGCCCGCGGCCGGTTCTCCGTCCAAGCCGCCGCCCCGCGCGGCGTGTGCTGCGAATACACCCGCCAGACCGGCCGTGTCATCGTGCACTTCGCCAACTTCCGCGACAAGCCCATCCCCCGCGCCTTCATCCGCTTCGCCCGCTCCCTCTCCGGCGACGCCCACACCATCCGGTTCCTCAGCCCCGAGCTCCCGGAACCTGTCACCCGGCCGCTCAACGTCAAGCCCAGCTCGTCGAGCGTCCAGACCCCGCCCTTCAGGCGCTATCTGGCCGCCGTCCTCGACACGGCCAAGTGAACGTGACGCAGCTCCAGCGCGACGCGGTCTTGGCGGGGCAGCGCGCAGGGGACTCGTCTCACGCCGGGGGCATTGCCGTACTGTGTCCCGGAAATACGCGCGCCGCCCAGACCGCCCGCCCAGCTACCACCCGCTCCCCATCATGTTCGGTTCGCGGCCGGTAGACAGACACAGCAGCGCGAGCAGGAGGTAGCCCATGCCGTCCACGGCATCGTAGCGATGCTCGCCGGGGTGGCTGCGGAACATGCGGCCGTCCCACAGGACAGCGATGGCTTCGCTGGCCAGAGCCGTGGCCAGATCGGCGGCTCCATCCAAACCCACGCGCGCGCAGGCCAGGGCGAAATGAAGCGCGCGGCCGTAGTGTTCGGCGTAGCCGCCGGCGCCCCCGCGCGCGGGCAGGCTGGCGGCCAGGACGGCAAGCCATCGCTCGCAGGCCTGCCGGAACTCGCCGCGGCCGGTGAGTGGCCAGAGCTTCAGGCAACATTCGGCCAGGGGCATGGGGTAGTCGTGCGCGGGGAAGAGCGGCCGCCATGGGTCCGAGTACTCGCCGGGCTGGTGCTTCTCGGAGGTGGCCGAGTCGGCCGGGCCTGACTCGACGCCTCGGACCGGGCCGCCGTCGGAAAGCCGCACCTTGCCGAAGTACCGCCCGGCCGCTTCGTCATATCCCCAACGCAGGAAAGCGCCCACCGCCTCGGCGGCCATCTCGATCCACCAGAACCGCCCGGCCGTCTCCGCGGCTCTCACCAGACATCCGCCCCACAGCCCGATCTCCGTGGTGCAGGCGCGCTTGTCCCACCGGTCCTGCGTGGGGTTGTTCTCCACGAGTCCCGTGGCCGCGTTGCGGAAGCCAAAGCTGAACCGCGCCACCTTGTCCGCCATCTCGATCAGCGAGGCGTCGCCGGTTCGCGCGCCCAGCCACGCCAGCGACTCCATCAGGATGCCGCCGGACTCCAGGAACGCGCATCCCTTCTTGCGGTCCGCGTGGCGGTTGAACCCGCCCGTAAACTCGTCGAAGATTGAGTTCGCGCCGGAAACGCGGATTTCGCGCGCGGTCATCTCCGGCGAGACGCGCCAGAGCAGGTCCCAGGCGGGCGGCGTGGGCCGCGTCTCGTGCAGCGAGCCGTCCTCTGTCTCGGGGTCAATGGGTCGCGGCGTCTCCTCGCCGGCGAAACGCTTGATCACGCCGTCGAAGGCGTCCCAGTAGTAGTGGTTGCCCCAAAGGAACACGCCGTTGCGCGCCACGCAACGCGCCAGGAAATCGCGCACGTACGCCTCCGCCGCCTCGGCGTA
>CAYYEE010000568.1:0-3147 GCA_964470775.1 uncultured Planctomycetota bacterium
GCCGCCGTCTACCGCACCGAGGCCCTGCGCCTCGCCGACGCCTTCGCCGGCGCCGGCGCCCCGGCCGGCGCCCTCTCGGCCGCTCTACGCCGTCTGGACCACGACGGCGCGTCCCACGCCGACTGGAGCGACGCCATCGAACGCGCCCTCGATCCTCTCGACCAGCAGGCCGCGCGCTGCATCCAGAAAGAAGCGGTCAACACCGGCTTGGCCGCGGCCTTCTCGCCCTACGGATTCCTCGACGCGGCCATCGTGCTCTGGCGAAACGCCGTCCTGGTCCGGTCCATCGCGCGCGTCTACCAATCCCGCGCCGGCCTGGCCGGCTCGCTCTCCATTGCGCGTCACGTGGTGGTGGCCATTGCCCTGGCCGACCTGACGCAGGAGGCCTCCACCGCGCTCTTCGGCGGCTTCCGCGGCCTGGCCTCGCTCATCAGCCCCGCCGGCCAAGGTTTGGCCAGCGCCGCCCTCACCGTGCGCGTCGGCCTCGTGGCCCAGCGCCACTGCCGCCCCCTGCCCATGCCCAAAGACAAAGAGCAGGGCCTCATCGCCCTGCTCTCCCAGTCCGCCATCGAAGCCGTGCGCAGCCAGGTCCGCGCCCGCCGCAAACCCGCCAGCGAGCGCTCCCTCTGACCCGTCGGACAAGGCAGACCTGTCCGACGCGCCTTCACCTCGCGCTGTTGTGCGTGATCTTCACCCCAGCCAGGCAGCCCTTGAACCACGCGTCCGGCGTCCGGCCGAAGCCGCCGAACGACATGGGACCGATGTCAAAGCCTGGCCGCGGGCAGGGCGTCGTCACGCCCTTCCCATCCACCTCCAGCGTCAAGTTCTCGAAGTCGCGCGTCACCCGCACCTTTGACCACTTCCCCGCCTCGATCGGCAGCCCCTCGTCGTCCACCGCCATCCCGTGGCCTTCCATGGAATACTCCGCGTTGATGCGGCCGTTGGCCAGGAACACGCTCAGCGAGTTGGGCCGAATCAACCGGTGCGAAAACACGAATTGCCGCCCCTTGCCCGTCGGAACCGCCTCCGGCTTGATCTCAAACTCCATCACAAAAGACCCGTGCCGCGGCACGGTCTCGCACGGCAGCGACACAAACGCGCCCTTGCCGTCGAACACCAGGCACGGCCGGCTGTCCACCACCGCCCACTTGGGCGCGAACGACACCGGCCCGTCTAGGTACGCCCTCCCGGCAAAGCCGCCAGCGAACTGAGACGACGAATACCCGCCGTTGCCGCCTTGCAGCGTCAAGGAATCCACAAAACCGGCCAGCGCGCCGCTGAACTCATGGCGAGGGCTGGCCCACAAGACGTCGCCTCGCTCCGGCGTGAACTCATACGCGAAGCTGGCAATCCGGCCCGCCGCCACCTTCACGTCCGCCGGCTTGTCCGTCGCCGCCGAATACACACGCAGCGTCGTATCCTTGAGGTCGCCGCCGGCGAACGGCAGCGGCATGGGCGCCCCGCGCCAGATCTTGCCGTTCTTGGCGATAACGCGCACGTGAATCACCCGATCCGGCGACTGCGGCCGGAACGACGCCACCACCTTGGCCGACGGCGTGTCCAGATGCCGCGGCAGGTCCAGCGGCTTCTCGCGCTCGCTCACCGTCACACACAGGCCGTTGGGAAACACATGCGCCCACGGCCCCCTGGCCAGCACGTCCGCCAGCTTCACGGACGCCTGCCCGGTCGTGGTCGCCAGCGACACCACGCCAGCGGCCGCGTCCGCGTCCTTGATGGCGAACACCGACCAGCGAACGTGCGGCGAAAACGCCGTCTCCACCACGACCGCGCTCTCCGCCACGCTCAAACTGTCCGGCTGCTGGTGCAGAATCGCCGCGTTGCTGAACCACTTCAGCGCGGGCCGGTCCACGGAAATCGTCAGCTTGTCCGGAACGACGCGGATGTGGCGGTACTCCACGCAGAACCGCTTGACGCCCGGCGTGTCCTGCATGAACTCGTTGGCCGGGTCCATGGCCCAGGCCACGTCGTCGTCCTCCAGCGCCTCCACGTAAGCGATGGGCGTGTCGCACGTCACCTCGCCCGTGACCACGGCGCAGCCGTCCTTCACCTGCAAGGCAAACGCCGCCTTGGCCGGCCGCAACTGGTCGCGCAGCGGCAGCTTCACATACTTGTAGTCCCAGTTGCTCCCCGCGCGCAGGCGGATGTGATGCAATCCATCCAGCCACACGCTGTCCTTGCCGCGCCAGCCCGTCACACGCACCTCCGGCCGCACCGCCGCGCACGCGGCCAGCGCCTCCGTCCCCAGCTTCAGCGTCACGTCATGCAGCCGCGATCCGTCCATCTTGGCCGGAGCGAACGCCGCCACCTGCTTGCCCGCCGGGTCCAGCAGCCGCACCGTCACCTGGTACGGCCCGGCATAGGTCGAATCCGGAATGTTCAGCAGCTCGATCTCCAGCTCCTCGCCCAACACCAGCGCCTTGCGGAAGCTCACCACCAGGTTCGGCGTGTCCGGGTCGTCGCCGTCCATGGGCGAAAGCGGCTGGCCCTTCTGGCCGGCCATGTAATAACGCAGAATCCGCATGGTCGAAAGCGAGTTGCACACCGTAGGCCGGAAGCTCGTGTTCTCGTTCTGCTCATCCCACTCCGGCAGGATGATCACCTCCGGCCGCGCCTCCAGCGCCGCCTCCACCGACCGCCGCAGCGTCTTGGTGTTGTCCTCTTGCAGACCCAGCGAAATATCCGCGTTGTAGTGCGAGTGGTACGCGCTCAACCCCAGCAATTTGCCCTGGTACTTCGGCTCCGCCAGCACGCTCTTGAACACCGGAATGAAGAGGTCGCGGTAGAAACCATCGTCGAACTTGCGCCGGTTCTCATACAACTTGAAGGCCGCCGGGTAGTTGAAGTAGATGCCGTCGCACACGTCCAGCCACTCGCGCAGCCTGGCCTTGGTCTTCTCCATCTCCTCCTCGTCGAACGGCAGCCCCTTGTCATAGTCCTGGCGGAAGCGCACCGGCGCCGTGACGGACGGCAGAAACAGAAACGTGTCGCCGTGCTGCTTGCGCAACGCCGCCAGCATCTCCTTCCACTGCGCCGGCGGCAGCCCGTCCGCGCCATAGGACGTGATGAGCAGCTTGCCCTTGAACCGCGCCGCCTGAGGGCACTTGAGCCCCGCCGCGATGGACTCGG
>CAYYEE010000569.1:0-3147 GCA_964470775.1 uncultured Planctomycetota bacterium
GCCGCACCCGGTCCGGCGGCGTTGAAGGCGCCCGTGCCGCGCACGGGGTACCAGATCTCCCGCCACTCCATCTCCGTCTCCGGCGGCACGCGGTCCAGGTGTTCCTGGATGACGATGCGGCCGGACTGAATCTCCATGTAGACCTTGCCCACCCCGCTGTGCGTCTGGCTCAACATGCCGCAATAGCCCGGGTCCGAGCCCCATGTCCACATCTTCTTGCCGGGCAGATCGGCCAGGTCGGCGTAGTGGACCAGGCCGTGGCCCTCGGCGTGGTCATAGCTGCCGAAAAACGGATCGCGCGCGTCGAGCATGTAGAGCCCCAGCATCTCCGGCGGCGTCTGGCTGAACATGCTCAGGTCCCGGCCACGCCACATGGGCCAGCTAAAGGTGGTCCGCTCCCGGCCGTGCATGGCGCCTTCGCGCTCGGGGATGATGAACTGCGTGTCCTTGGTGACGTACACGCCGCAGTTGTTCCAGTACATGTAGCGGCTTTCCAGCGGGGTGCGGTTGTAGACGCGCACCTTGAGCTCCAGAAACGACCGGCCGGGATAGAGCGTGTACGTCACCGACCACCGCGTGCGCCAGATAAGGTCCAGCTCGCTGCATGTGATGGAGGCGGATCCGTCCGGGCCGCGGCCGAAACTGATCTCGCGCTTGCGGCTGGTGGTGCAGGCGTGGGCCAGGGGGTAGTTGCACTCCAGGCCGCCGCAGGTGTAGTTGAGGCCAAAGCCCGCGTTGTAGGTCTGGACGTGGGTGTTGAAGTTGACGATGTGGCGGCCGCCCACTTTGTCGAACACGTCCCACACGCGGCCGCCGATGTCCGCGGCCACGGACACGCGCAGGAACTCGTTTTCCAGCGCCGGCATGAAGTAGCGCCGCCGCTCCACGTCGTGCGTCATGGAGCCGTAGTAGAGATAGGGATACACGCTCCACGGCGACCACTGCGGGAACACGGGATGCGGCTTGAGCGGCCACTGAGAATGCGTCAAGAGGTCTTCACTGCCCCGGGTCAGACGCACATGGTCCATGTCCGGTCTCCAAGGAATCGCCAAACACGGGGCGCGCGGCCGCCCCAAAACGCGCAGACACCTTACCTTGGCCGGCCCCGCCGCGCAACAGCGAAGACCGCGCCGGAGCGCCGGGCCAGGGCGGCGTGGTTGTCGCGCTCGCCGGTCCTGTCAGGAGTGTCGTGCCTGCCGGACTTCATGCTACAATTGCGTCACTCGCACGACAGTCCGGAGGCCGCCCTTGAACAACGTGACAGAGACTCTCGACGACACGCCCGCCCGGGAAGCGGCCCGCCAGGTCCAGAGAGTGACGGCGTGGGGTCTGGTTATCAACGGACTCCTGGTGGCCGTCAAACTGGTGACCGGACTGGTGGCCAGCAGCCAGGCCCTGGTGGCCGACGCGGTGCACAGCCTGTCGGACGCGGTGACGGACGTGGCCGTGCTGGTGGGCGCCCGCTACTGGTCCTCGCCGGCCGACGAAGACCACCCCTACGGCCACGGCCGCATCGAGACGATCATCAGCCTCTTCATCGGCCTGGCCCTGGCCGTCGTGGGCGGCGGCATCGCGTGGGAAGCGGTGGTGAGCATGCCGGAGCGCCACGACTCGCCGCCGGGCTGGGCCGCGTTTGGCGCGGCCATGCTGTCCATCGCCGTCAAGGAGGGGCTCTACCGCTGGACGGCCAGGGTGGGCGCGCGGGTCAAGTCGGCCGCGGCCGTAGCCAACGCCTGGCACCACCGCTCCGACGCGTTCAGCTCCATCCCCGCGGCCGTGGCCGTGCTCGGCGCGCGGCTGTGGCCGTCGCTGTCCTATTTGGACCACGTGGGCGCGGTCATCGTGGCGGTCTTCATCCTCCAGGCCGCGTGGCGCATCTCGTGGGCGCCGTTGCGCGAACTCATCGACTCGGGCGCGGACGGAAAAGACCGCCAGGAGATTCTGTCCATCGCGCAGGGCGTGCCCGGCGTCATCGAGGTCCACGCCCTGCGCACGCGGCGCATCGGCGCCGGCTTCCAGACCGATCTCCATGTCATGGTCGAGCCCGGACTCTCCGTCCGCGAAGGCCACGAGATCGCGCGCATGGTCAAGCGCCTGCTGCTGGAGAACGGGCCGGGCGTGGTCCACGCCCTCATCCACGTGGAGCCCTATGAGGGGCCGCCCGAGGGCTGAGCGCAGCGCCTACCTGGCCGCCTCCAGCGCGCCGATCGTGGCGCCCTTTTCGCCCGCGCCCACGTTGGGGCTCGTGGCTTTCACCCGCCAATCCCACCGGTCGATGGCGCCGAAGGGCTTCACGTATTGCGGATCGGCGAAGATGGAGCGCTTGTCCTGTCCCGTGTCCCGGCGCCAGTCCTCGATGGCGAAGTAGCGCTTGTCCCCAAGGGCGATGATGCCCTTGGAGATGGTGTTGAAGGAGAAGCGCCGCGTGCCGTACGCGGCCGTGAACTTGCCGGCCTGGATGCGCTGGTAGGTCTCCGGCGCTTCCTTCCGCGCCTTGGCCACGAAGTCGTCGCGGATCACCGTGCCCAGGTTGTTGTAGTCGCTGCGGAAGGTCTTGAACTCGTCCGGGTGGCGCCATTCGCCGGTGTAGAGGTCGTTGCCCGCGAAGCAGAACGAGTTGTTGATCTGCGTCGTGCCCTCCATGCTGAAGGCGTAGCTGACCGCGGCGTAGAGCGCCTGGGAGATGGTGTTGCTCTCCACCGTGGCCCTGGGCGACACAAGGAACATGAGCCCCGTCTCCGCGCCCACGGCCAGGCACCGCCGCACCACGCACGAGGGCGAGAGATAGAAGAACGCGTGGCAGCCTTCCACCGCGCCCGCGCCGTTGTAGAACACGCAGTTTTCCGCCACGGTGTTCGGCGACTTGTACACGTAGAGCCCGGCGCGCTTGTAGTTGAGGAACCGCACCCCGCGCACCGTGACGAAAGGCGCCGACTCCAGCGCCAGACACGACGGCCCGCGATAGGCGCAGTCCAAGGTGGCCGCGCCGGGGGTCTGCGCCTCGATGGTGAGGCGTTTGTCCTCGCTCAGCCCGCCGCGGGCGACCAGCGTGCTCTCGGTGTAGACGCCTGGGGCCAGGACCACCCGGTCGCCCGGCAAGGCGCGGTCCACGGCGTATTGCAGCGTCTTGAACGGCTTGGCCTGGCC
>CAYYEE010000570.1:0-3139 GCA_964470775.1 uncultured Planctomycetota bacterium
GGTGGGGGTTACCACTTTTCCCAGTGGAGGGTTTCTTCGAGGGGGCGTTTGGGTTGCTGGGGGGTTTCGGCGTCGGCTTCGCCGATGGGGAGGAGGATGATGAGCTTGCGGTTCTTGGGGACGCCGAGGAGTTCGCGGGCGTAGTCTTCGTGGCGGCGGAGCGCGCCCTGGATCCAGACGGAGTCGTAGCCGAGGGCTTTGATGGCGAGGAGCATGTTTTCGGCGGCGGCGGCGGCGTCTTCGAGCCAGTACGGCGAGGCGTCGGGGTTGGCGACGATGGCGATGGCGGCGGAGGCCTGGCCGACGCAGCCCTGGACGCGGCTGAGTTTTTCGAGGGTGTCCTTGGCGCGGATGGCGATGAAGGCGAGGGGCTGGAGGTTCTTGCCGGAGGGGGCGCGGCGGCCGGCGTCGATGATCTTTTTGATGTGTTCGTCGGGGATGTTGACGGGGTCGTAGGAACGGACGCTGGCGCGTTTTTCGATGGCTTCGAACAGGTCCATGGCAAGGCTCCCCTCGGCTGGGTGTGGTCTTATGAGTTTAGCATGAGGGGAGGAGGGGGGCAACGAGAAAGGGACGGAGGAAAGGACGGCGATGGGAAGCTCACGCTGAGGGGGGGAGGCCGCTGTTGAGGATCTGCTCTTGGAGGTCGCAGGGGTGGAGGTGGCCGTCCTTGGCGAGCCAGGTTTTGACTTCGTGTGGGCCGAAGGGGGCTTCGATGGGGGGATAGTCGAGGAAGTGGATGACGCAGGGTGCGGGGGAAGGGGTGGTGTTGTAGAGGCGGATGACCCAGGCGTCGTTGTTTTCGGAGCGTTTGAGCGCCGCGAGGGCGATGCGGGTGTCGGAGAGGGAGAGGGGGCCTTCGACGGAGGATCGGGGGGCGGCGCGGCTTTGGGTGGAGGGGATGGTGGCGACGGCTTCGAGGGGCATGCGGAGGAGGTCGGATTCGTGGCTGGCGCGGGCGAGGATGTCGCGGGAGGGGCCGCTGATGACGCGGAGGACAAAGTCGCGCTGGCCGAGGTCGAGGAAGGGGCAGGCGTGGGGGCCGGGTGGGTCGCCGGTCCAGTGGCTTGGGATGGGGCTGCGCAGGAGGGAGAGGCGGAATTCTTCGGGGGTGATGTCGAAGCCGTGCTGGGCGCCGGTGAGGAAGGCGACGGCTTGTCCGCCGGCGCACGTGGCGGCGACCCATGCGTTGAAGACGTGTTCTTGTCCGTCGACGGGGCGGTTGATGGAGCCGAAGGGGATGCCGGCGACGGCGTTGGTGGCGGGCATGTCGAGTGGAACGGCGAGTTTGAGCATGCGGCGGCGTTCGTCCCAGTGGACGCGGAGTTCGACGTCGAGGCAGGGCTTCTGGTGCCAGAGGATGTAGCGCATGAGGATGCTGGAGCGTCCCCAGCGGAGGAGGGTTTCGGCGATGGTGCGGACGGGGCCGCGTTCGACGATGTTGACGGCGTGTCTGCGGGCTGGGGCGCCCTGGAGGAGGCGGCCGGTTTCTTCGTCGTCGATGAAGCGGAAGGCGCCGGCGACGTCGCGGTAGGCGCGGACGCCCGTGCCCCAGACGCCGGCCTGGTCGTTGATGGCGAGGGGGACGAAGACGAGGCCTCGGGCGATCTGGCGTCCGGCGTGTTTGTCGAAGAGGCGGCGGGCCAGGCCGTCGGACTTGCTGATTTCAAGGGCGAAGTGGGCGTTTTCGAGGATGACGGTGCGTTCCATGTCCACGACGGCGTCGACGACGCCCTGGTTGAAGGGGCGGGCGGGTTCTTTGATGACGCGGTAGCGGCGGAAGCCGCCGGCGGGGACGTCGGCCATGAAGGCCAGACGGCGGCGCCAGTCGAGGCCGAACCAGTTGCAGTGGCTCTTTTCGCTTTGGGCGAGGAGGACTTCGCCTTCGAGGGTCTCAACGCGGAGGTGGCAAAAGGGCTTGCCGGCCGGGTCCGCGTTGGGCCGCCAACCGTGCATGAACTCGGCGACGACGGGGGCGCGGAGGGGGTAGGGGTGCGGGTTGAAGACAAAGAGGGGGAGGGCTTCGTCGCGGGCTTCGCGGCGGGCGATGGCGGCCTGGCTGGCGTGGAGGGCGAGACTGGCTTCGTGGAGGGCGTGGCCGTGGATGCGGCGGGCGGATTCGATGCCGGGCTCGGTGGCGGAGCCGGGGAGGATGTCGTGGAAGGTGTTGAAGAGGTGGCCTTGCCAGGCGGCGCGGAGGTGGTCTTCGGGGAGTGGGGCGCCGGCGTCGAAGGAGGCGAGGGCGGCGAAGCGTTCGGCGCGCTGGAGCAGGGCTTCGAGACTGGCGTGGAGGCGTTTGCCTTCGGCGTCGGCGGTGTAGCAGCCGGTTCCGCAGCCTTGCAGGTCGCCGACGTGGAGGGGGGGCTCGGGGCACTGGCGCCGGATGGATTCGAGAAAGGCCTGGGGGGTGCTGTGGCGCAGGGTGAAGGGGAGGTCGGAGCGCTGCGTCCATTCGGCGATGACTTTGAGGTCGGCGCGGGTGGGGCCGCCGCCGTGGTCGCCGACGCCCCAGAGCAGCATCTGGTCCGTGCCGGCGGAGGCGGTTTTTTCGATGAGGGTTTCGATGCGTTTGGCGACCTGGCCTTCTTCGCTTTCGTAGGAGCCTGTGGGGGAGCGATAGGCGTAGACGACGCTGCCATCTACGCCTTGCCAGCGGTAGAAGTGGGCGGGGAGCTGGAGTTCGGCGGCGTTGGGGCGGCAGTGGACGTACATCTCGTATCCCATGCCGCGGAGGATCTGGGGGAGGGAGCCGTTGTGGCCGAAGGCGTCGAAGTTGCAGGCGACGTTTGGGGCGGCGTTGAACTTTTCGCGGAAGTAGCGGCGTCCGGCCAGGGCGAGGCGGACAAAGGTCTCGCCGCTGGACATGTTGCAGTCGGGCTGGTGGAACCAGCCGCCAATGATGTTCCAGCGGCCTTTGCGGACGAGGTCCTGGATGCGGGCGAAGAGCTGGGGGTCGTGGCGTTCGACCCAGGCGTAGAGGAGGGATTCGTTGTGGTTGAAGATGAGGTCTGGATATATGTCCAGATAGTCGGCGGCGTGGCGGAAGGTGGAGAGGGCTTCGAAGCAGCCTTCCTGCCAGTCCCACATCCAGATGGGGTCCAGATGCGCGTTGCAGACGAGATGGAGCACGGGCTTGCGG
>CAYYEE010000571.1:0-3138 GCA_964470775.1 uncultured Planctomycetota bacterium
TCAGCCCGCCAACGGCGGGATCGCAACGTGTCCCCGGAACAGACGCGACATTTTGAACAGGCTGCCAGCCGCCCCGTCTCCATCCCGCCCCAAAAGGAAGCGGCGGGAGTGCTCCTCTCGCTCCCGCCGCCGACAGACAAACATCCCAACTCTACCCATGCGCCGCCGCGGCCATCGCCTCGACGAAGCGTCCCGCCGCTTGCACGGGGTCGCGGCCCTGCTCCACGGCCGCGTGAACCGCGTTCACGAGCCCGCTGCCCACAATGGCGCCGTCCGCCACTCGCGTCACCATCCGCGCGTGCTCCGGCTCCGAAATGCCAAAGCCCACCGCGATGGGAACCGGCGTGCGCTCCTTCAGATGCTTCACGCGCGCCAGCAAGTCGTCCGGCAGTCGCTTGCGCTCCCCCGTCACGCCCGAGACAGAGACGCAGTAGATAAACCCAGCCGCCCTCTCCACAATCTTCGTCAACCGCGCCTCCGTCGTGCTCGGCGCCACCAAGTAGATCAACCGCAGCCCGTGCGCCTCAGCCGCCGCGCGCGCGCCATCCGACTCCTCCACCGGCAAGTCTGGAATGATCGCCCCGTCCAGACCCGCCTCCGCCGCGCGCTGCATGAACCGCTCCGGCCCGATCCGGTGCACGATGCTGTACGACAGCATGGCCACGATCGGCGTCTGCACGTCCTTGCGCAGCCGGCGCATCATGGCCAGCGCCGCCTCCACCGTGGCGCCCTTGTCCAGCGCGCGCGTGAACGCGGCCTGGATCGCCGGGCCGTCCGCCACGGGGTCCGAAAATGGAATCCCCAGCTCGATCAGGTCCGCGCCCCGGCGGCAACACTCGCGAATCACCTTCTCCGAAGTCTCCATGTCCGGATCGCCCGCGGCCACGAAAGGCATGAACGCCCCCTGCTTGCGGGCTCGGAGACGGGCGAACGTTTCGTCAATGCGATTCGTCATCAGCCCACCTCCTGTCCCAGTTTCTCCGCCACCTCAAAGCAATCCTTGTCGCCTCGGCCCGACAGATTCACAATCATCACCGTCTTCCTTGACAGCTTCGGCGCCACGCGGATGGCGTGCGCCAGCGCGTGCGACGACTCCAGCGCAGGGATAATCCCTTCCAGCCGCGACACCATCTGGAACGCCTCCAGCGCCTCGGAGTCCGTGGCCGACACGTACTCCGCCCGCCCCGTGTCCTTGTAGTAGCTGTGCTCAGGACCCACGCCCGGGTAATCCAGCCCGGCCGAAACGCTGTGCGCCGGCAAGGTCTGGCCGTCGTCGTCCTGCAGCACATAGCTCAAGCTGCCGTGCAACACGCCCGGCCGGCCCATGCCCAGCGACGCCGCGTGCCGTCCTGTCTCCAGACCCTCGCCCGCCGCCTCCACGCCCACCAGCTTCACCGCCGCGTCCGTGGCGAACGGATAGAAGATACCCGCCGCGTTGCTGCCCCCGCCCACGCACGCCACCACCAAGTCCGGCAGCCGGCCCTCGCGCTCAAGAATCTGCTTGCGCGTCTCGATCCCGATCACCGACTGGAAATCGCGCACCATCATCGGGAACGGATGCGGCCCCACCACGGAGCCCACGATGTAATGCGTGTGCCCCACCGACGACATCCAATCGCGAAACGCCTCGTTCGTCGCGTCCTTCAGCGTCCGCGACCCCGTCGCCACGGCCACCACCCTCGCGCCCAGCAGCTTCATGCGGAACACGTTCAGCCGCTGACGGCGCATGTCCTCCTCGCCCATGAACACGTCGCATTCCAGCCCGAAGCGCGCCGCCGCCATGGCCGTCGCCACGCCGTGCTGGCCCGCGCCCGTCTCGGCGATCACCCGCCGCTTTTTCATACGCACCGCCAGCAACCCCTGCCCCACCGTGTTGTTGATCTTGTGCGCGCCCGAGTGCGCCAGGTCCTCGCGCTTCAGATAGATCTTCGCCCCCCCCAGCTTCTGCGTCAGCCGCTCCGCGAAATAGAGCGGCGTGGGCCGCCCCGCGTACTCGGCCAGGCACGACGCCACAGCCTCGCGGAACGCCGGGTCCGCCTTGGCCTTGGCGTACTCTGCCGCCAGTTCCTCCAACGCCGGCATCAGCATCTCCGGCACATACCGCCCGCCGAATGCCCCAAACCGTCCACGCGCGTCCGGCACAGTGGTGAAATCAGCCACGTTCATCTATGTCACATGCCTCAACTCGGCGCTCGCTCTGAACGCCGAGAACAGAGAAAGAAAGAATCCGCGAAACGCGAACAGGGAAAAGAAAGTCAAACGCTCCGCCTCGGGCGGAACCGCAAGGGGGGAACGGGGAGAACACCGGACCCAAAAAGACCGCACAGGCCAGCCGCGAGGATCAAGCCCCTCCCCGCCGCGGCCATGATCGCGATGACCGGCCTCCAAGGCCAGTCACCGCAGCCCTCCCATGTCCGGTTGAAGCACGCGCCAACGTCCGTCTCCTCGTTTCATGTGGCCAGTTCGATGGCGCCATAAAGCCCGATGCGCGAGCCCAGGATCACCACCAAGCCGTCCAGCCGTCCCTGCTCGCGCTCCGACGCCACCACCCGCGCCACGTCGTCGGGCTCGCGCACCCGGTTGCAGATAGACGTCGCGGCCGCGTCCGCCATAGCCGCGTTGCGCGCCACCGCCACCACCAGGTCCGCCTTGCCAAAGCTGAGGCTGTGGCCGATGACGCCGCTGCTGGCCGCCACGCCCAGGCCATCCCCGCCGCCGTCCACCACCACCTTCAAGCGGCGGGAAAAGGGCGACGTCTCGCCCGCGAACAACCCGATGCGCGCCGGCCGGTTCAGCTTCACGAACAAATCGCCGCCATTTTCAATGATACACTCCGCCGAAAACGCAAGCAAGTCCCGGCCCACCCCTTCGGCGATGGCGCCCGCCACGGCCGCCATGGGGCCCACGTCGAACGCCTGCCCCGCCGCCAGCATCTCGCGCACCACGGCCGGGCACGAAACCGGAATCGGCAGCGGCGCCAGGCTCGACAAAAACTCCGGCCGCGACGCGGCCCACCTCTCGATATCGCCCCTCAGCCGCAGCACGCTCTCCCGCGCCCGCCCCCGCAGGTCGCGCCCAGCCCGCACGCGCAGGTCCGTCTCGCGCACAGCCACCTCAAAACTCGCCAGACCCGGCGTC
>CAYYEE010000572.1:0-3130 GCA_964470775.1 uncultured Planctomycetota bacterium
AGTCGGCGTCGATGGTGCCGGGCGCGTTGGCCACGGTGACGCCGTGTTTGAGGGCGAGTCCGCTGCGGGGGCGAACCTGGGCTTCGTAGCCTGGGGGGACGGCGATGTACAGGCCCGTGGGCACGAGGCGGATGTCGCCGGGGGCGAGGGTGAGGGGTTGGTCCACGGCGGCGGCGAGGTCCATGCCCGCGGCGTGCTCGGTCTGGTACTTGGGCAGGGGGAGGTCTTCGGTTCCGGGCTTGCGGGTCACCTGGATGTGGACGATGTTCATGCGTTCTTGCTCTCCCAGAGGCGGCTGGCCAGTTGAACGAGTCTGCGGGCGATGTCGAGTTTGGAGGCGCCGGACATGGGCTCTTCGGCGCCGCCGGCGTGGATGATAACGACGTCGGACTGATCGGCGCCAAAGGCGGCCGGCGAGTTCAGGACAATGGCGTCGAGTTTCTTGCGGCTGAGCTTGCCCAAGGCGCTGGCGAGGGCGTCCTGCACTTCCAGTGCAAAGCCGATGTGGACGCGGCGGCCTTTGAGGGCCGCGGCTTCGAGCAGGATGTCGGGCGTGGGTTCGAGGCGCAGCGTGAGGCCGTCGGGCGTCTTTTTGATCTTGAGGTCCGTGGGTTCGGCGGGGCGGAAGTCGCAGGGCGCCGCCGCGGCGACCAGGACGTCGGCTTCGTCGAGGCGTTCGAGCACGGCGCGGAGCATGTCATCGGTGGTGACGACCGGGACAAGCTCGGCGCCGGGCGGAGGCGTGGCGGAGCAGGGACCGGCTATGACGATGGCGGAGTGGCCGGCTTCCAGCGCGGCCTGAGCCACGGCAAAGCCCATGCGGCCCGTGGAGGGGTTGCTGATGTAGCGGATGGCGTCGATGGGTTCGCGGGTGGGGCCGGTGGTGATGAGGAATCGCATGGTTCTTTGCGATGGACCTGAAGGACGCCATGAATAGAGTGGACCGGAAGAGTCTGGTCAGGTCTTGGGCAGCGCGGCGGCGGCTGCGGCGAGGATGTCTTCGATGGGGGCCATGCGGCCGAGGCCGACCTTGCCGGTGGCGAGGCGGCCTTCGACCGGCCCGGCCAAGACGCAGCCCCGTTCGCGCAGGAGGCGGACGTTGGCCTGGACGGCCGGGTGGGCGTACATGTTGTCGTTCATGGCCGGGGCGATGACGACGGGGCAAGTGACGGCTAGGGCCGTGCAAGTCAGGGCGTCATCGGCCAGGCCGTGGGCCAGCTTGCCGAGGAAGTTGGCCGTGGCCGGCGCCACGAGGAGCAGGTCGGCCTGTTCGGCCAGGCTGATGTGCTCGGGCTGCAGAGCCTGCGCGCGCTCCCAGAGGTCCGTGACCACGGGCGAACGCGACAGGCTCTCCAGCGTGGCGGGGCGGACCAGCTTCTGGGCCGCGGCGGTCATGATGACCGTGACACGGGCTCCCTCCTGGACGAGACGGGCGGCGATGTCGGCCGCCTTGTAGGCGGCGATGCTGCCCGTGACGCCCAGCAACACCCTGCGGTCTTGCCAGGGGGAAGCCATGGGTCAGTTCTTTTCGGGGGCGGCGGCCGGAAGGGCGGGCGTGTGGAGCGCGTCCTCGGCCATCCAGGGCCGGATGAGCTCGATGCGGCCGGCCTCGATCTCGCGGAGGGCGATCTCGAAGAGGTTGTCGGCCACGTCGTTAGTCACTTCCAGCATGGCGGGCGAGCCCTTGACGAGCTCGGCCATGCGCTTCTGGAGCAGGGACGTCAGGCGGAAGCGTCCGCCAACCTTGCGGGTCAGTTTTTCAAGACGTTCGGGATCCATGTGAGCGTTTCACCTCCGCTTCAATCCAATGGGCCATTTCCTCGGTGGCGCGGTCCAGATCGCCGTTGACGATCTGCGTGTCGAAATCTTTTGCGCGCGACAACTCCATGTCCGCCCTGGCTAGGCGTTTTTGCAGGGCGGCTTCGTCTTCGGTGTGGCGGCCGCGGAGGCGCTGTTCCAGGACCTCGCGGCTGGGGGGGCAGATGAAGATGCGTTTGGCGGCGGGCATGGCGCGGCGGACCTGATCGGCGCCGTTGACGTCAATGTCGAGGATCACGATTTCACCGGCGGCGATGGCCTCCTCGACGGGGCGGCGGGGCGTGCCGTAGGCGTTGTCAAAGTGCTCGGACCATTCGAGAAGCTCGCCGCGGTCGCGCATCTCGTCGAAGCGCTGGCGCGTGACGAAGTGGTACTCCACGCCGTCGCGTTCGCCGGCGCGGGGTGGGCGGGTCGTGGCGGACACGGAGAACCGGTATCCCGGCCTCTGACACAGGCGTTTGCAGAGGGTGGATTTGCCGCTGCCGCTGGGGCCGGCGACAACCACGGCGAGGCCGGTGTGGTCAGGTTTCATCGCGGTCATTTTCGACAGGCTCTTCGGCGGCGGGCTCGCGGCCGGCCAGTTTGCGGGCGATCGTCGCGGGCTGGGAATGGGAGAGGATGACGTGGTTGCTGTCGGTGACGATGATGGAGCGGGTGCGGCGTCCGCTGGTGGCGTCCACCAGGCGGTTATCCTTGGCGGCGAGATCCACCAGCCGGCGCAGCGGCGACGAGCCCGCGCCCACGACGGCCACGACGCGCGCGGAGGCGGCGTAGTTGCCGAAGCCGATGTTGATGGTCTCGATGCCCGCCGGGTTACTCAATGTTGAACGCCTGCTCTCTGAGTTTTTCGAGTTCGCTCTTCATGTCCACGATGTCGTGGATCATGTCCGGGTCGTTCGACTTGGACCCCATGGTGTTGGCTTCGCGGAACATCTCCTGGACGATAAACTCGATGCGGCGGCCGACCGGCTCCTTGGAGGCGGGGCAGTCGCGCATCTGGGCCAGGTGGCTGCGCATGCGGCTGATCTCTTCGTTGATGTCGGAGCGGTCGGTGTAGAGCGCGATCTCGCGGTGAATCTCTTCCGGCCGGAGTTCGTCGCCCATCTTGGCCAGGAGCAGGGAGAGGCGCTTGGCCAGGCGCTCGCGGAATTCGTCGAGCATGCCGGGCACGCGGGCCTCGACCTTGGCCAGGAGCTTTTCGATCACGGCGCAGCGTTCGAGGATGTCGTTCCAGAGGAAGCGGCCTTCTTCTTCGCGCATGGCGGTCATGCCGGCGCAGGCTTCGCGCAGGCATGCCTCGACCATCTTCTGG
>CAYYEE010000573.1:0-3122 GCA_964470775.1 uncultured Planctomycetota bacterium
AGGATCAGCTTCGGGCTGCTGCCGCGCTTGCGGACGACACCCGCGGAATGCAACTCCAGGCCGGAAGCCAGCCACGCGGTTTCCAGCAGGCGCAGGTAGTGGGCAAGCGTCGTCGTATTCCCTGCGTCCTGCAGCTGGCTCAGCATCTTGGTGTACGACAGGATCTGCGCCGGATACGCTGCCGCCAGCGCGAACAGCTGGCGCAACAGCGCCGGCCATAGCGGCAGAAGTTGGTGAACTTCACTTTGATCTCGGTGATGCGCAGCGTGGGGAACAGCACCTCCAGCGGCAGGATCACCTTGCTCGCGGTCAGCGCCCCAGCCACGATATCGGTGGTGCGGTGGATCTCGTTGGCGTCGCCCGTCACATCCACGAACTGAACACCCATCTCGCGCGAGACGGTGTAGCTGTACTGGATCGTGAAATCGCCCACCGCCAGCATGGCCCCAGAGCTGGCCAGCAGACTCGGTTTGGAGGAACGCGCCTTCGCATCCCGCAGCCGAATGCAGTCTGGCGGGCGAAAAGCGCCCAGGTGGTGACGCGCCACCCACAGCGGCCGTGGCGACAACCTCGCGGGCGTGGATTCCATCGTCGGACTCCTCGACTCTCAAGGAACTGTCGGCTGTTCGACAGTCTCTCCCGACATGCCAGCCGCGCGGCCGTCAACGCGGCTGATGCGCTTGTTCCGTCTCGCTGAAATCGCTTGGCGCAGTGTTTCAGAAACAAGTTTGCTGTGTCTGCAACCCTGCGTGACACAAACTTGAAGCCAACCGCGCCTGCGAATTCGAGTCAGCCCAACCAGGGGTCTTCCGGAAACGCCATCCATTTCCAAAACACCACACCTGAGCATATTATCCCACGCGCCGCGGACTTGTCAACCGCCGCCAAATTCGCAAACAGGGAGATTTGACATGCTGATGGGGGGAGGGGATAATGCGTTGAGTGGAGGAGCGCGTGATGCCTGGGGAGTCTGTCGGGCCTGCCATCGTGATTGCCATCAATTTGGCGCTGGCCGTGTGGGCGGTTGCGCGGCGGCCTGGGGATTCCTCGTATCTTGTGTTTGCGGCGTTTGGTGTGTCGCTGGCGCTGTGGAACGCGGGCGGGGTGATGCGATGGCTGGCGGGCGCGCAGCCGGAGGAGAGCGGACGGCTGGTCTCGGCGTGGCTGCGGGTTTCTTTTTTGGCGTCGCTGCTGGCGCCGGCTAATGTGTTGATGCTCGCCATAACCCCAGTGGCGCGCGCGCGCGGGTTATGGGCGAAGCCGAAGGGCTGGGCGTGGCTGATTTATGCGCCGGTTTTGGCGATGGGGGCGCTGCTGGAGTTGGGGTTTGTCCGGTCCGGCGCGAGCAGCAACTCCTGGCGGCGGACCTTCTACGACACTTCGGACGCTGGAGCCCTGGCGGTTGTGGCTTTGGTGGGGGCGTATCTTCTGGCGGCGGCGTGGCTGGGCTGGCCGGACCGGAGGGCGCCGCGCCAGGAGCGGCGGCGGGCTGAGGTGGTGTATTGGGGGGTGCTGGCGCCGTTCGCGCTGGGGGTGCTGGGGGTTCTGGCGCTGGGGGCGCTGCGCCACGATCGGGCGCCCACGGCGGCGCTGTGGATGATGATCGTGTCTCAGACGGCGATGTTCCAGATGATTCGGCTGGGATGGGTGGAGTTGCGGGTGACGCGCCAGAAGGCAGTGCTGTTCGTGCTGGTCTTCATCCTGGCGAGCATGGGCGTTCTGCTGGCGGCGATGGTGATGCAGTGGCTTCTGGAGCGCCGGTTGGGGCTGGAGACGGCCGTGATCATGGCGGCCTGTCTGGTGGCAGGCTGCTACATTTATGCCGCGGCGCTGCCCCGGCTGGAGGCGTGGTCGGGCCGGCTGGCGCGGCGTCAACCACGCCGGGCGCAGGACAGCGCTGCGGCGGGGACCGGCGGGAGCGGGGACGGGGACGGCGCGGCGGGCTGAGGGGCAGGGACTGTCCGTGTTGAGGGCGAAACGCTTCACATGGGGCGGGGCTGTTCACATGGGGGGCCACTTTTGCTAGACTCTCGCGGGCTTGGAGAGTATGCTTGCATGGAAGAGGGCGCGGATCACGTGAGCGGAGCGGCATGTCTCGAGGTGAAGCTGGCGGGCATCCGGCTGAGGAACCCGTTGGTCTTGGCGTCTGGAATTCTGGGGACGCGGCGGGCCATCTTGAGGCGTGTGGCGCTGGGCGGGGCCGGGGCGGTGACGATCAAGTCGCTGACGCTGGAAGAGCGCGGCGGCCACAAGAATCCAGCCATCCTGACCTTTGATGGCGGGATGATCAACGCGGTGGGGTACAGCAATCCCGGGGTTGCGGCGGCCATGGCCGAATACGCCAACCTGGCCGACGTGCCGGCGCCGGTGATCGGGAGCGTGGTGGGTCGCGACGCGGCGGAGTTCGCGGAGCTGGCGGAGCGGGTGGAGGCGCTGCCGTTCGCGGCGCTGGAGTTGCCGCTGAGCTGTCCGCACACGCCCGGCTATGGAACGCTGGCCGGCCATGCGACGCCGGAGGCTACGGAGTCGATCGCCCGGGCGGTGCGCGCCAAGACGCGCAAGCCGCTTTTCATCAAGCTGTCGCCCAACGCGCCTGGGATCGGCGATCTGGCCAAGGACAAACCAATCGAGTCTCGTGTGGCCAAGTATGTGCAGCTGCGTGACGCCCGGGCAGCGAGCAACAAGGCCAATGACGAAATCGATCGAGCGTACAAGGAGTGCCTGGAGGCGATCGAGGCGTCATTCCTTGCCTCTGCACACGAGCAGGGAGTCTCAGGGTTCAAGACGCAGCACGGGACAGTGTACTCCGAGGAGCAGGTACTGGCCAGTATCGCCGACGAGGCGGCGTTCTTCAACTTTGTGCTCGAAGAGGGCGACCTGGACTTCTTCGAACGCAGGATCAAGGTCACCCACATCAGGGAGTACGCCAAGATGAATGACGGGAGGTTCCCGCCAGGGCTTAATATTTTCCGCGAATTCAAAATGAAAGTGAGGCGGTCGTAATGGCAGCAGTTGAAAAATCCGAGGTCATGATCGACCTTGAAACCCTGAGCACCAAGGCCAACGCGTGTATCCTGTCCATCGGTGCGGCGCGGTTCTTTCCTCGCGGAACCGGCGTCATG
>CAYYEE010000574.1:0-3118 GCA_964470775.1 uncultured Planctomycetota bacterium
CGCCCGTGTCCTCGACCGACAGCGCCGCCCCTCCGTTCCCCAGCGCCGTCGCCACCCGCAACGTCCCCCCCCGCGGCATCGCCTGCAACGCGTTCACCACCAGGTTCACCAGCGCCTGGCTCAATTGCGTCGAATCGCCCTCGATCACCACCGGCTCCCCCGCCAGCGCCGTCTCCAGCGCCACCCCGGCTTTGGCCAGCCGCGACGCGAAAAGGCTCAGCGTCTCCCGCGCCAGGTCGTTCAGGTCCAGCGGCGCCACTTTCGGCGGCGACTGCCGCGCGAACACCAGCAGCTTGCGGATGATATCCCGCGCGTGCAGCGACGCCTTCACAATGCGCTCCAGATCCGCCGCCGCCGCCGCCGGCAACCCCCGCGCCTTGGCCGCCAGCTGCGCAAAGCCCAGGATATTCCCCAGCGGCTCGTTCAACTCATGCGCCACCCCTGCCGCCAGCTGCCCCAGCGTCGCCAGCCGGTCCGCGTGCGTCAATTGCTCCCGCAACCGCTCCTTCTCCTCCTCCGCGCGCCGGCGCTCCAGCAGCAGCCCCACCTGCCGCGCCACCGCGTCGATCAAACTCCGCTCCTCGCGCAGAAACGGCCCCTCGTCCGCCGCCGGCCGCTCCTCCACATATACCACCTCCACAAACCCCCGCTCCGCCCCGCCCGCCGTGATCTGCGCCCGCTGCGACTGCGCCGTCTCGCGAAAGCCCTCCGAACACCACACCTGTTCGTCCACAGCCAGCCGCGCCCTTGCCGCCTCAGGATACTGCCACGCCGGCGGCAGCAGCTCCACGATCGCCCGCAGCGTCTCCTCCAGCGTCGCCCCCGGCTGTTGCGCCGCGCGCGCAATGCCATAAAGACACGTCAACTCCTTGACGCGCTCGCGCAGGTCCGCCTGCGTTTTCAGCAGCGCCGCCACCTCCTGCGCCGCTCCCCGCCGGTTCCGTTCCACGCGCTCTCCGCCTCTAACCGCCTGTTGAAAATGTCGCGTCTGTTCCGGGGACACGTTGCGATCCCGCCGTTGGCGGGCTGAGGCGCCATGTCCCCGCCGACGCGGTGTCTTTTTCAACGGGCCGCCAAGCCTCACGGCGCCTTGCCGATCAGCAGCGTCTCCAGCGCCAGCGTCACATACGCCGTCACCAGGACCGGATCATTCTCCATCCACCGGCCCGTCTCGTTCACCCAATATCCCAATCCCGTCCGCGCGTCAACCTTTTGCAGCGACACCAGCTTCACCACAAGCTCTTCCCGCCACGCCGCCTCCTTGCCGTCGGCCAGCTTCAGCGGCTCCTCGCCAAAAGCTCTCAACGCCTTGGCCATCACGTGGTAATAGAAATACAACCCCTGCTGCCCCAGCCCAGGATGCTCCGCCAGCGTGTAGTTCCGCCGCGCCCACCCCACCGCGTCCGTCACCCGGGGGTCGTCCCGCTCCAAGTCCGCGTACAAAAAACCCAGAATCCCCTCATACGACGCCACCCCGTGCGGACGCCACCCCTGCGCGCCTTCCGCCCCCGCCGCCTTGCCCGACATGCCCCGGCTGGGATGATAAAAGAACCCCCCCTGGTCCTTCGGCTCCGCGCTCAGCGCCCGCCCTTCTTGGTTGTTCGGCCTCACCTGACACTGCTCCAAGAACTGCGCCGCCGCCCCCCAATCCAGGTCCTTCCCACCCGACTTCTTCTGCTGTTCCCGCGCCGCGCGCAACTCCTCGCTCGTCACCGGCGGACCGCACGACCGCCCCTGCGTCGCCGCCACAAACGCCGTCAGCTTCATCGCCTCCATCGCCCAATGCGTGTTGTTCATGTCCGCGTAATCGCGCGACAGCTCGGGATCATACCCCAGCCCCCCGTAGAACGGGCCCGGCTCGCGGCACTGGCTGCGGATCAGGAACTCCCGCGCCCTCCGCGCAATCAAGTCATACCGCGCGTCCCCAGACGCCGCCAGCGCCGCCAGACAAATCGCCGTGTTGTAGTTCCGCAGCGGCCCGCCCCGCTCCTTGGGCACGTCGCGGCAAATAGACCCATCCTCCCGCGCGCACCCCTCCACAAACGCCAGCCCCTTCCGCAAAGCCTCCGACATCTCCCCCGGCTTCCGCGCCGGATCGCGCAGCAGCGCCCACACCGCGAGCGCCGTAATCGCCGGATACTGCTCCAGCGACCAATGCCCATCCTCCGCCTGCTGCGCCGTCAGCCACCGCAGCCCCATGTCCAGCGACCGCAGCGCGTCCTTTTTCGAAGTCAGCGGCAACCCCTTCTCCGGCTCTGCCCACGCCGCCCCCCCCGCCATCGCCGCCGCCAGCGCCCATGCGGCCACCCAACGACCCATAGCCCGCTCCCTAGTGACACAAGACCGGCGCCTCAACACGCTTGCAGTGTCGAGTTAGCTTGCCCTGCCAGCCTATCCCACCCCCCGCCACCCCCGCGAGCCCCTCTCCGCGTCCACCCCTACCCCCTCCCCTCCATCCGGCTCGCCCGCCAGCACAACACCCCCTGCGCCACAGCCACCGTCAGAATCAGCGCCGCAAAAATCCTGCACCCATACTCAAACGACAGCATCTGGTACATCACCCCCCCGCCAAGCGTCCCGGTCAGAATCCCGCTGTTCAGAATCGTCTCGTGAATCGTCAGACTCCGCACCCGGTCCGGCGACCCCGCCGCCCCGTGGAACATGCTGTTGAAATAAGCCATGGCCCCCAGAGCGCCCGCCGCCAGAAGCGTCGCCCCCAGCCACAGCGGACTAGATACATACGCCATCACCATGATCACCCCCGCCAGCGACAACTGGCCCCCGATCATCTGCCGCGAACTGTAGTGCCAAACCATCGTCCGCCCCATCACAAAAAACCCTGCGCTCGTCGCGAATGTCCGCACCAGCAACAACCACCCGATCAGCGTCTTGTTCAGCCCCAGGTCCTCTCGCGCCCACAGCGGCATAATCGAGGACAAGTAAGCCACCACCGCATACGCCGCAAACCCCCCGATCCACGCCGGATAGCGCAACAGCGTCGGTTTCTCGTTGGCCGCCCCGCCCCCCCGCATATTCGACGACACCCGCCGGTCCGCCCGAATCCGCGGCAGAAAGAGAATCGCGAACACGAGCATCAACCCCGCCGCAAAGAACAGCG
>CAYYEE010000575.1:0-3117 GCA_964470775.1 uncultured Planctomycetota bacterium
TGCATGTCGAACATCAACCAGATGGGGAAGGCGCTGACTGCGTATCTGGGCGATTTTGGCGAGTACTTCCCCAGCGCGCCGGGCATGGGCGCAGAACCGTGGATCATGGGAACGTCGGACACGAACCCGATAACGCAGGAAGCGGGGACGTTCAGTGATCCATTGACCGGGCAGATCGTGGGGACGCACTACACGCGGAACAGCCGCGGCCCGATGGGGGCGTTGCGGCTGATGGCATACGGGGTGAGGGCGGCGGCGCCGACGCAGACGGGCGACTTGATCCACGCGCCGATTGGCCTTGGCTATCTTGTGCACGGAGGTTACCTGGCGGACGTGAAGGTTCTGTACTGCCCATCAGCGGCAGGAGTGATGCCGCCGGGGAGATACGTGCAGGATTGCACCCTGAGCCCCACGACGCCGCACTCGCTGGCGGACTGGGGCAGGGCGGGGGGATACGGGGCGGCCACGATGCTGAAGGGCGCTTGGTCCTGGAGCCCGAAGGCGGACTTGGGGACGACATTCAGCAGTGCGGTCTTGTCAGACTATGACTACCGCGACTCGTGGAACCGGTCGGCCAACACGAACACGCACGACCTCCTGGACGTGTACGTGTGGATGACGAAGCCGTTGGTCATGTCGGTGGAGGGGATGCCGCTCTTCCGCAGCGCGCGCGCATTGGGCGGCCGGGCGATTGTCTCTGACTCAATCGGGCGCAGCTTCACGCCGCACGGGGTCTACGAGAGCCACACGTTGGGCCGCGGGAAGTGGGCGCACCAAGATGGGTATACCGTGGGCTACGGCGATGGACACGCGGCGTGGCGGGCGGATCCTCAGCAGCGCATCATCTTCTGGCCTGTGCCGGAGCCAACGGCTAACAATACTCCAGGCTGCTACAACATCAGCTACACGAACACTAGCTGCAACTCCTATCCGGGAGGAAAGGACTACTCCTGGAAATGGACGAACCTTAGTTGTATACCGCAGTTTCTGACGTGGGCCAAGGTTTTCCACCTGTTTGACCAGGCGGAAGGACTGGACTTCGGCGTGGATGAAGGGCCGTCCTTCTAGCGCGACAGGTCCTTGCAGAGGATAAGAACCAAGTGAGACAAGCTCCCGAAACGCGGAGCATGGGGGAGTCTTTGTCTCCATTGCGGGTCGGTCCTTTACTGTTGATGGGAAGCGCATGATAAGCATCAAGAAGGAACCCAGTTGAGCGGCGGGAGTAGGTGGAGGAATTGGCGGGCGCTCTGGCGAATAACGGCGGATTGGTCTGTGCCGAACATTGAATGGCGGACCTGTTAGGAGGGTTGGGATGCGTTCTCGGTCACTGCGTGGCGGCTGGGCGGGCGGGTTGTTGGCAGCGGGACTGGCTGTGACATCGTTGTGCGCAGGCGCGCGGGCGCAGGGGTTGGCGCGCATGGAGAACGCAGACGCGGACCCGGAACAGGAGATTGTGACCGAGAACGCGTTCTACCGGATGGTGGTGAAGCCGTCGCAGTCCGGGGCGGCCGTCAGCCTCAAGGTGAAGCCTAAGGGGACGGAAATGGCCATCGCTGCCGGGGGGAGCGGGTTGATGACGGACGCTATCTGGCAACAAGGCCAGGGCGGGGATTGGAGAGACGCCTACGACTCGCGTATTGAAGAGAACACGCCTCAGAGGGCGCGGATCGTGCTGGAGAAGCGCGGGAGGACCGGAGACGTGTTGCGGTGGATCACGATCCGGCGGACGCTGACGCTGCGGGCGGATTCGCCGGTGATCGAAGTGAAAGTGGAGGTGATTAACGAGGAAGCCTCGATGCAGGCGTTTCGGCTGGGTCTGTGGGCGCATCAGCAGGTGGGCGCATCAGGGCAGGAGAACACCTATTTCCTGCCTTTGACCACGGGAACGCAACGCCGGACCGTGGCGGGGGGCGCGAGCACGCAGGAAGCGTGGGATTATGACTTGGCGCGGGGCTGGGCCGCGGCGCTGGCCGAGGACGGGTGCGGGGTGGTGTTTCGCATGGATTACTCGAAACTGATGTGTTTCTATCAGTGGCTCAAAGGCGCGAACCGGACCGTGGAGTGGCTCTACCGGTCCGAAGACATTCCGAATGGCGGCGCGTTTCAGACGACGTATCAGATTATCCCTTTTTCCGGGTTGCCGTATGTGGACGGCGCTGGCGATGGCGTTGCGGGCGCGATCGTTTTCGAGGGACAGCTCTTGCCGGGCAAGCCTGCGAGGGGGCGGGTGGAGCTTGTTGGGGCGCCGGGGGACGTGGAGGCCGTGGTCCAGTGGGCGCGGCTGCCTGAGACGACGTGGAAAGAGGCTGGCCGGGACTTTGTCCGGATTGGCGCGGGCGGCGCGGGCAAGGGTGCGCCGTTTTCGTTCACGCCAGAGGGGGAGGGGACGTATCTCGCCAGGGCGCTGCTTTCGCGCGGCGGCAAAGAGTGCGGGGCGCTGGAGCGGGTTCTGGCGCTGGGCAAGGCGTCCGGGCGCTACGTCATGGCGCCGGAATGCCAGCGCAAGGGGAATGACGCGGAGCGCATGGCCCGGTCGTTGCCGTTGCCAGAAGTCGCTGGCAAGTCCGTGGCGGCCAAGGTTCAAGTGCGTGAGACGCCGCCGGACATTTCGTACTCGCTTGGCGTCTTTTCGCCGCATATGGCTTGGGCGCGGCCGTATCACCTTGGCCCCACCCGGGCCCTGGTGACCACGCAGACGCAATCGGGCCGCGACATCATTGAGGTGGCGCAGAGGGTGGACTTGGATCTAAAGACCGTGACGCTGGGGGCAGAGAGCTGGAAACTCCCGGGCGATCTGGTGAAAGGATGGAACTACCAGGCGGCGATGATGAACCTTCAGCGAATCCTGCGGAAAGAAGCGCTGGACGTGATGGCGCTGGGCGTGCCGTGGGATTTCCTGGACAAAGAGTGCCAGGAACTGATTCTGAAGCGCGTGGCGGGCGGGGTGGGGTTGGTGTACATGGCGTGTGATACTCGCGCGGAGGACGCGGCGTTCTATGAGATGATGGGACAGGGCAAGGCGCAACGGGCGAAAGAAGGGGGCAGACCGGAGGCGGCCTGGAAGGTTCTGGCGCCTCATTTTGTGTCTGGGGCGTTGCCGTATGAGATGATCCTCAC
>CAYYEE010000576.1:0-3103 GCA_964470775.1 uncultured Planctomycetota bacterium
CGACGCGGCGGCCAGGTACCGGGCGCTGCAGTTCGCGCCGTGGCTGGAGAAGGCGGGGGCGCAGGTGGACGTGGAGGTCGTGCCCGAGGGCTGGCGCCAGCGGTTCCAGTCGCTGGGGCGGGCGAGGAAGTGGGACGTGGTGTTTTTGCAGCGGCGGCTGATGCAGCCTTGGCACACGGCGTGGCTGGGTCTGTGGGCCAGGCGGTTGGTGTTCGACTTTGACGACGCGCTGTTCTACCGGCCTCTGGAGCGGGGCGGGGGGCGGTCGGTGGAGAAGTGGGCTCGGTTCTGGTGCGTGACGCGGGCGGCGGACATGGTGATCGCGGGGAACGACTTCCTGCGCGAGCTGACGGGCCTTGGGCCGGGGCGGGTAGTGACGCTGCCGACGTGCGTGGATCCGGCGAAGTATGACGCGGCGGCGGCGGCGCGGCGGCGGGACGACGGGGTGGTGAAGGTGGGGTGGATCGGGAGCCGGTCCACGCTGCCCTATCTGATGGACATCCGCGACGCGCTGGACGAGGCGGCGGCGCAGCGCCCGCGTCTGCGGCTGAAGGTGATTTGCGACGCGTTTCCGGAGACGCGGCGGATGGAAGTGGAGGCGGCGCCGTGGAGCGAGGCGACGGAGGCGGCCGACGTGGCGGACATCGATATCGGGCTGGCGCCGATGCGCGACGATCCGTGGTCTCTGGGCAAGTGCGGGTTGAAGATGCTGCAGTACATGGCGGCGTCGCGGCCTGTGATTTGTTCGCCGGTGGGGGCGCAGGCGGAGATGGCGCCGGAGGGGGTGTGCGGCCGGTGGGCGCGCACGCGCGAGGAGTGGGCGCGGGCGATTGTGGAGCTGGCGGACGCGCCGCGGGAGCGGGAGGCGCTGGGGCGGGAGGCGAGGCGGGTGATGGGGGAGCGGTACTCGGTGGAGGCGGTGGCGCCGAGGTTTGTGGCGGCGGTGTTGGGGGGCTGACGGATCGGGCGGGTTGAGCCAAAACGAACGCAGGAGACGGGGCCGAGGGGATTGCCCGCCTCCTGCGCTTAGCGGCGACCGCAAGGCGGCGCCGCGATTATTCGACAACCTCTCCACCATCAGCGCCCTGGCCGCCGCGCGGCGGGCGTCCGCCGCCTTCTCCGCCAGGTCCGCGTCCGCCGCCAAAGCCGCGTCCGCCACCGAACCCGCCTTCACGGCGCTCCTTCATGTGCTTCTTCATCTGCTCGGCAAACTCCTTCGCCAGTTTGTCCTGATTAGCGTCAGCAATGGCCACCAGCTTCTTGAGCAAGGCGATGCGCGCGGCGGTGAGTTTCTTCTCGACGTCAGCGCCAGCTCCGCGGTGCTTCTCCATGATGGCCTTGATCTCTTCCTGGGTGGCGCCCTTCTCCCTGGCGGCCTGGACCTCCGCCTGGACCTTCTCGCGCACGCCTTCAAAGATGGGCTTGACCTCATCGGCGAAGGCTTTGATCGCGGCCTTGCCTTCGTCGGTCTCAGCGGCGAAGCGGAGGCACTGCATGGCGGACATGGCAAGCATCTTGCCCTGCTGCTCGCCGTCCATCATGGGACCGCCCTGGCGGCCTTCTCCGCCTTGGCGGCCGTTCCGCCTGCCTTGCCCTTTTGTCGAGGTCTGGCCGTCCGCCGCGAGGACCATGCCTCCGGCAAACGCCAAGGCCAGTAACGTCAACATCAAGCGATTCATGCTCTTGCTCATCGTTCGTCCTCCTCAAAAATCCTGCCTGCCAATCCGGCAACTGGCGTTTGAACTGATCGCTGATCACAGAAGCAATACGGGCGCCAATAGGCGAGGTTGTGGGGCGGATTTTCAGTTATGTTGCCATAAGGCGTTTGAGAATGGATTGTTATGGTATTGAGGATGGGGCGGGGCGAAGGTGCGGCGTGGACCGGGTGGGGTGGAGGACTGGGTGGCGCAGGGGGCACGCCCCACAGGGGGTGTGGGATATGCCAACACAGCCGGAATCGGACGATTTGGGCTGGCCGGGCGCTTCGCTACCTGCCGGTGATGGACAGGTCATGGAACTCGATGGCCGGGAATTGGCTGTCGCCGTTCCACTCGCGTTCACGGCTGATGGCGCCGACGTGGTTGAAGGCGTCGAGGGCGTTGCCGGCGACCATGGCGTTCTTGACGCGGCCGGCGATTTCGCCGCGCTCGATGAGGAAAGCGAGTTCGAGGCTGACGGAGAAGTCGCCGGCAAGGATATTGCTCTGTCCTGCGCCGAGGACTTCGTCGACAAGAAGGGCGCGCTGGGCGGAGCGGATCATGTCCTGGACCGGGGTGTCGCCCGGGGCAAGGCGGAGGTTGGTGAAGCCGGGGACCGGAGGGGCGCCGGAGCCGCCGGCGGCGTTGCCCGTGGGCTGGGTGTTCATAAGACCGGCGGTCTGGAGGTCGTAGATGAAGCTCTGGACCACGCCATCCTGAATGAGGGCTTTGGAGCGCGTGGGGACGCCTTCGCTGTCGAAGCGGGCGGAGCCTGGGGCGTAGTTGACGAGGGGGTCGTCGAGAAGGGTGAGGCGGGGGTCCATGACGCGCTGACCTTGGCGGCCGGCGAAGAGGGAAAGGCCTTTCTGCAGGTTCTTGCCGTCGAGGCTTGCTTCCAGGGCTTCGATGAGGGTGTCGAGTCCGCGGGGGGTGAAGATGACGGGGAGGCGCTCGACGCCGAGGGTGGCTTCGCGGCGGGCGAGGCGCAGCCAGTGGCGGACGCGGCCGGCCCAGGGGGCGAGGTCGGGGGTGAGGAGGCGGCTTTCAACGCCTTCGCCAGGGCAGACAAAGCTCTCGCCGTGGACGCGCAGGGCGTTGAAGCCGGCGGAGAAGCGTGTGCCCGCTTCGCTGAGGCAGAGGCCGGAGGTGTTGAGGATGAAGCGGCTTTCGAGGGTCCACTCGATTTCGCCGGAGCAGTCGGCGTCGGGGAACTCGGCCAGGATGTTGTGGATGGCGTCGCGGCCCATGGCCACGGCGCGGGCGTCGTCGAGGCCGGCGACGCGGGGGTCCCAGAGGAGGACGGGGGGGAGCTGTGGCTGGGCGGGGAAGGCGAAGGCGGCCTGCTGGCCATAGCGGGCGCTGGCGATGGCGCGCACCCCGTCGGTGAAGGCCACGGCGCCGGCCTC
>CAYYEE010000577.1:0-3094 GCA_964470775.1 uncultured Planctomycetota bacterium
TTCGTCAATGCGGTAGCCAATCTGAATGACCCGCCCGCGCGGCGAGTGAGAGGGGCAAGGGCAGGACGGCGCCACCGTGAGGCGCCGCGAAAGGCAACAGCAAGAACTGACCATGGCAAAACCGCGCCCAAAAGGCCCGTCGTGATGCGTTGCGCGTCCACTTCGCCGTGCCCCGGTGGTCTAACGCCCGATCCGGCCCTGCATCAACCCTGGAAACGGCGCCTGCCTCGTCTCCTTCGGGTACCGCGGATTTTGCTCGAGAGCCACTCCCGGCTCTTGCGAAGCGCCCAAACAACCGCATCAGCCAACGGCGCCACTTCCCCTCGCATCATCAAATTACGGCCACAACGTCTCCTTGTCAACACGGCAAAGCATGAACGGCGCCGGTTGCGCTGTGGGACTTGACCCGCGAAACCCGTTTCGGAATAGTCTGTCCGCGCCGGGGACATAGCCCCGGTCCGCAACCCGCCGTGCGACCCGCGCTTCGCCACGGGAAGCGTCCCGCCCGGCCGGCCGGACCCAACGCGCGTGCGGCGCGCCGGGCTCGGCGTCAAAGCCCGCGAAACACCGCGTACGGGCCGACTTGCGCGGCCTGGATATATCGGCCGGCCAGGGCCGCGCCCAAGGCGGCGGGGTCCGCCTCCTCGCTGTGCACGGCCACGTAACGTGGGTGGTGCTTCTCAATCGCATCGACGACCGCTTGCGGCCCCGATGCCACTTGGCTGCTTAACTCGATGGCCGGCCGCCGCGTCCAGTAGGCGATCACCACGGACTCGCGGGCCAGCACCGTGTCGCGCTCGGCCGTATTCTGCCTAAGCCATACACAGAGATCATGCACCGCCGGCCAATGCGCCTCTTCCACCCACGGCCCCTCCGAGCGGTGGATCCGGACTAAGTCCTCCATGCTGCGCGCGGCGCCTACCAGGATCAGCAGGGCCGCTGCGCCGAGAATCACGCGCCGCGGCGTCAGCCGCTCCCACCGCGCCGCCAGCCGCTCCGCCACCATCGCCAGCCCCAGGAAAGTGAAGTAGATCATCCAGGGCAAGATGGGCAACAGGTAGCGCCTCGACGGCCCGCTGATCCCCATCACCAGGTTCATGCTCACCACGTGCCCCGCGCAGACCAACGGCATCATGTGCCGCCCCGCGCGCGCCTCGTGCAGAACGCCCAACGCGGCCAGCGCCGCGCAGGGGAGGAAGAGAAGGCCGGGCAGGCTCATGTCCAGCAGAAGCCTCAGCAGCCCCTGAGGGGTCAGGGCCGCGCTCTTCCCAAAGCGCCCCAGCAGGTCCCACGGACCAAGATCGGCCAGGAACGACGCCATCCTGACGTACCCTCCCGACCCGCCGTCGTTTCGGACGGACCAGTACCACGCCACCACCGCGGCTGGCGCCGCGACCATGACGGCCAGACTCCCCCAGCGCCAGGCCGGACGCAACCGCGCCCCTTCCAGGACAAAGCCCAGCGCCAACCATGGCGCCGCCAGGCAACCCGGCATCCGGAAAAAGAGCCCGGCCGAAAGGCTTGCGGCCGCGAGCGCTAGTCCCCACTTCTTCCCGTCCAGACACAGCCGAAGGCCGGCCACCGTCCAGGAGAACAACGCCAGGAACGCAAGGTCCGTCTGCGCCACCACCGTGTTGCGCATCACGTTGTGAGAGAAAAGCAACGTCAACGCCACCAGCGCGGCAAGTCTCTCGCCGCCCATGCGTCGAGCGGCCAGCCACACTGCCAGGCAGCTCAACAGCGCCATCGACACCTGGAACACCGAGGAGACCAGGTACTGCTCCCCCCACGTCCGCGTCACCAGCGACCAGAAGATCGGCAGCCCGGGGCTGTACCATTGCGCGGGCGTCCCGTTCATGACCCACCCGCGGCCTTCGGCCAGATTGCGGCCGATCAACAGATAGGCCGCCCCGTCACGACACGGGAACCACTTGCTGGACAGCGCACCGAGGTAGAGCAGAACGCCCATGGCCACAAGCGCGCGCGCCCATCCCCGCGACAGCTTCGCGCTCTCGATCGCCGGCATGGCGCCGTCATCCAGCCGTTTGAACCACGCCCAGAACGCGCCCACCATCCCCTTCCACGTTGCCAACGAACCCGCCCTCCCCTTCCAAGACAGTCCCGCGCCATCCGGCCTCAACGCCCGGACTCCAAACGGCTTGATTCCCGCTCGCCCTTTTGAGAACACGCCTCTCCCCCATCCAACGTCAACGCGTACACTCTGATCCCCCCGGCCTCGAAGACCAGCCGGAAGCATGGCGAATGGGCAATGGCCTCAACGAATCGGGGGGGGTAGGCGCTAGCTGGCGCGTAAGGCCGATACGCGATCAGCCACTGTTTGACGATCACGTAGGAAATCCCGTTCGCCGCCAGAATTCGCGCCGACTCCTCGGGCCGGTCCGCTGTCAGCGCCGCCTCGGCCTGGAAGTTTGGCAGGTACCATTTCACCTCTCTGGGCCAGAGGGTCCGGTCTCCCTCCGGGTACATGAACACAACGGAGCGTGGAGGTGTGTGCTTTGCCAGAAAGCTCATCGTCTTGAGGACATCCGGCCGCTGCGTCCGCAGATCATGTCCCACCTTGGCCGTCGCCAGCGACGTGCCCGCCGCCGCCGCCAACATGAACGCCTTCACCCATGCCCCCCGCCCCGCCAGCGCCCGCGCCCCCAGCGGCGCCGCCAGCGTTACCGCGGACAGAAGGTACCGCACGTCCGGCGCTGGGGCGAGAAGAAACGCAAAGCCCACCCAATAGACCGCCACCGCGAGCGCTACAGACAGGTCAGCCCGGCCCAGTTTGCGCGTCGCGGCCGCCCAGGCCAGCGCTGGCAGCGCCACGACGCCCAAGAAACGCGGCCAGTTCAGCGGCCTGCGCAAATCCCCAGGATGGTTTGCGATGAACCGCATGGCATCCCTAGGCCCCGCCTGGGCGCCGGGCGCCGGAGCCGACGCCGGCGGCTGTGACCCCGGAGGGGGCGTGAGGCCGAGACGCTCGGCGAACCAGTATCCCACGTCCTTCGCGCTCAACACCATCAGATAAGGGTATGGACTGTCACGCCGGCACAGCGCCGTCGGCACGTGAAACGCCACGAGAATCAGG
>CAYYEE010000578.1:0-3088 GCA_964470775.1 uncultured Planctomycetota bacterium
GAGGAGACGCATGGAGACGCTCCGGTGGAATGAGAACGACCGCAGGGACGACAAGGGTGGACGATCGAGCTGCGGTTTCAGGGGAAGACGTCGACGCCGGCGGATTCGTCGATCTCGTGCCACATGCCCTGCGACACGCGTTCGAGGAGCGATTCCTCGGCTGGCGCCGTGGCGCGGGTGAGGATGGCGGTGTATTGGGGGCTGCTGCAGTTCAGGTCCGTGGCGTCCTGGTAGTTGAAGGTGGGGCGGAACTTGTCCTGCCACCCCTGGATGTGCCAGACGAAGCGCTCCTGAGGGTCGCTGAAGGGCGCCACGTGGCCGTCGCCAAAGAGGGTGTTGTACGCGTTGCGGTGGGCCACGGCGCCCAGGCCGGCTTTGGTCCGGCTGTAGTTGATGTCGCCGCCGTTGAGGTCATACCAGTACTTGCCGAAGGCATCCCAGCGGCTGCCCTTGCTGAAGGTGTCGCACACGACGGCGCGCGAGCCGAGGAGGCGCTGGCTCTTGAAGATGGGGCTGAAGTGCTCCACGGGCACGGCGGGTCGCGTGCCGGTGAGGTAGTAGTAGCCCTTGTCGGTCTTCTCGCACAGGGGCTTGAAGTAGGTCATGGGCACGTTGCGGTAGGCGTAGTGGGATTGGAGGACGTGGGACTTGTTGTCGTTGTAGCGATAGGTGCGCCAGTTGCCGTAGAGCAGGTTCTCTTTGTCCAGACCGCCGGCCCTCTTCCAGTGGGCGATGCTGCCGAAGTAGCGGTCCGTGGTGTAGGAGGAGCAGTCCCAGTTCCAGTCGGTCTGCATGCCTTGGGAGCTGGGGCAAAAGTACGTGGCGCCGGTGGCGATGTAGCCGGAGGTGATGAGGAAGCCGAGGCCGTGGGGGGCGAAATTGAGGCGTCCCTCGGCCCAGTCGTTGGTGTCCACAAAGGGCTCTTTGGTGGCCAGGGCGATGGTGCGGTAGCTGGAGACGGTCTGGTAGGAAGGGTTGTGAGTGTAGACGGGCGTGTCGCCGGGCCGGGCGGACCAGGTGGAGGGAAAATACATGTAGGGTTGTGAGGAGTAGGGGTAGGTGACGTTGTCGTCGTGGCGGCAGCGCTGGCCGGAACCGGCGTTGTAGGTTCCCCACAGGCATCCGCGGCTGGGGTTGTCGGGGTTGGGGATGTCGGAGCACCACCGGCCGCCCCAGTAGGTCCAGGAGGGCAGGAAGCCGCCGTAGTCGCCGGCGTAGGCGAAGAGGGCCAGGCCCATCTGTTGGAGGTTGGCGGCGCAGTTGGAGCGGCGGGCCTTTTCGCGGGCCGAGGACAAGGCCGGCAGCAGCATGGCGGCGAGGATGGCAATGATGGCGACGACGACGAGGAGTTCGATGAGTGTGAAGGCCGAGCGGCGGGTCATGGGGAAGCCTCCTGGGATGGACCCGATGAGCCGTATGGAAGGGATGGACCGGACGGCGTCTCCTTTCAGGTTGAGGGCGGGGCGGTGGAGGCGCCGGGTTCCAGGGCGCCGCCGATGAGAGTGTGAGAGGGGGCGGAGTCGCCGGCGATGAGCGTGAGGAGCGTGCGCAGAGCGGTGCGGCCCAGGAGCGCCCAATCGGGCCGCCACGTGGTGAGCGACGGGAACACGTGCTTGCCAACGGGATACCCGTCAAAGCCGGTGACGGACACGGCGCCCGGGACAGAGACGCCGCGCTCGGCAAAGGCGGAGAGGAGCTTGATGGCGAGCATGTCGGTGCAAACGACCACGGCCGTGGGCCGCTGGGCCGGGTCGGCGCGGAAGAAGGCGTCGGCAAAGGGGGTGGGGTCGAAGGCGTCCAGCGAGCAGACCTCGGCGCGGCAGCCTAGCTCTCGCGCGCGCAGGAGGAAGGCGTCGCGGCGCTGAAGGTAGCCCATGTGCGGGTCGGGCGCGTCCAGGTAGTGGGACATGAAGGCGAGGCGGCGGTGTCCCAGCGCGTACAGGTGATCCACGATGGTCTCGACGCCGAGGGCGCTGTCCGGCTCCACGACTGGCAAGGGGCTCTGGCGCACAGGCCGGGACCCGACGAGAACCGTGGGAGCGATCCTTGCGACGGCCGAGAAGTCGCGACCGCGCAGGGTCTGCATAAGGATGCCGTCAATGGGGGCGCTGGCCAGCGAGCGGGGCGGGATGCGCTGATCGAGTTCTTCCGTGGTGACTTGGCAGACGGAGATGGCGATGTTCATTTCGCGCGCCAAGAGGCCAATGGCGTGCTGAGCTTCAGATGAGGGGTAGGGGGCGTCTGGGGTGGAGAGGGTTGGGTTGCCCGAGGCGATGGCGATGGCGCCGTACTTGAGCCCGGCCGGGGCGCGGCGGGCGCGAACCGCGGCGCTGCGGGCGGGGTTGACGACGAATCCCGTCTTGCGCACGGCATCCATGACGCGGCGGGCCGTGGCGGAGGCGACGTTATTCTTGCCGGCCAGGACGCGGCTGACGGTGGAGACGGACGCGCCGGCAAGATGGGCAACGTCCCGAAGGGCAAGCTGGCGGTTCTGTTTCTGCTGTGGCATGTCTGCAACTTACCCTTTGTTTTCTGCAATGAATTGCAAATTAATCATAGTGCGAAAGGTGGGTGTTGTCAAGGGGGTGTTCTTGGAGGGTGGGCTGGTTCACCCCAGTTCGAACGTCGTGACGCCGAAGATGCGGTCCAGGGGCAGGGGGGGCTGGCGCAGGTTGTACATGCGGGCCGTGGCAAAGACCTGGCGCATCTGGCGGCCGGAGGCGATGCTCATGGCGGCGGCGTTGACTTCGGGGGCGTCGAGGTAGACGGGCGCGCCGACGGGGGCCTGGCCCAACGCGGCGTCGAGGAGGGTCTCGGCCAGGACGAAGGGCCGGCGATGGCTCGTTGCCTGTCGCGGACAAGTTAGCGCGTGGCGGGGTGTTTGTCCAGCGGCGCGCTGGCCGTGGAAACGCAAGGGCCGCCCAGCCATGCGGCGGGCGGCCCTTGGGGCAGGCGCGAGAGACGGTCAGCGGTTGTTGGTCTGGTGCGGGAAGAAGTGCCAGCCGCCCACGGTGGGTGGATTGCCGGGGTCGTCCTTGAGGAGTTCCTTGTAGTTCTCGGCGACTTTGCGGAAGGCGAGGGCCTGTTC
>CAYYEE010000579.1:0-3087 GCA_964470775.1 uncultured Planctomycetota bacterium
CTTCCACCGCGTGAGGTGGATGTCCCCGATCCACAGCGCGTAGCCGGCGCCGGCCTTGGGCGCGACGTTGGTGAGCAGGAGGATGGGATGCTCGGCCAGGCCCCTGATCACCACCAGCCACAGCGGCGTTTGGGGCCGATCGGGCACGCGCGCGGGCACGGCGCCGACGCGCAGCGTCTTCTTCACGCGTTCGCCGTCGCGCTCCAGGATCACCTCGCGCTTGTCCCAGCGGCGGCCGTCCCAGGCCGCCTTGCCCGCAGGAAGCGTCTGGCCGTAACCCTTGCTCCCTTCTACCCTTGTTTCATGGCCACGTCGGTTTTGGGGGAAACTCCTCTCCGCGTCCTGAGCGCAATCTCTGCCCCTGAGCCCGCGACTCGTAACGCCACGGTTTGGTCCGGAAGACGACACCCGACCCCTTTAGATGCGCGTCGGGGGGACATGGCGCATCAGCCCGCCAACGGCGGGATCGCAACGTGTCCCCGGAACAGACGTCAACAGGCTGTAAGGAGATCGCCACGCCCGTCCGCTGCGTGGCCGAGCTTGCGATGCGTTGGGCTGGCGTGAAATGGCGCGGGCGAGACACCTGCGCTCTGGCGCGCGCTGTGGAAGGCGGGCGTTGGTCGAGCGGGCGGGGCCGCGCGGCTGCGTCCGTCCGCGGTCGGGCCCGCAGTTCACTCCGCGGCCACTTCCACGTCATCCAGCCACACGGCGCCGGCGCCGCGCAGCCAGATGGCCACATAGAGCGCGCCGGCCTGGCTGGGCTTGATCCCCCCCACCTTCAACTCGCGCCAGCCGCCTTGCGTGTTGCCCTCGGACGCCTTGCGGCCTTCGACGTTCAGTGTGACGCGGCCGGTGAAGGCGGGCGAGGTCTTGACGAACACACGGGCCGAGTAGGTCGCGGCCTTGTCCGCGGGGACCTTCTGCGTCAGGCGGCCGGGCTTGTCCGCGGCGCACTCGATCCGCACGCAGCGATCCCCTGTGCGCGCGGCGGTGTCCAGCTTCGCGACGAGCGCCTTGGGGTCGTCGGCCAAAAGCGACCACGGCGCCAGATGGGCCTGCTCAAAGCCAGGATTCTTCGCGAGGTTGATCTTGCCGCTGGGCGGGTCGGCCACGCTGAGCCACACGGGCTTCCAGATGCCGCCCTGGCCGCTGCGGTCTTCCACGCGCGCCGCCACCACGTTCGGCGCGTCGCGGTTCACGGCCTCGGTCACCTCCACGCTGAACGGCTCCATCCACGCGTTCGGGTTGTTCAGCTTCTCATACTCCCGCGTCAGAACCTTGCGGCCGTTGACCCACACGGTCACCGATTCGTCCACCGCGCCGAACACCAAGGAAACGCGCTTGCCCTTCTCGCCCGGCTCCAAGGTGAACTCCGTCCGGTACCACGCCATGCCGTCATAGTCCTGGCCGTGCGCGTCGCGCCACGCCTTGCCCGGCGCCTGCTTCTCCCACGGCTCATTGACGCCCATCTCCAGCCAGCCGCTCGCGTCATGTTTCGGGTCGCTCCACCCCCCCGACTCGCCCTCGTTCTTGGGGTCCCACTGGAACTTCCACGCCAGGGGCAGAGGCCGGTCGCCCAGCTTCACCCGCAACAGCGACGCGTCCCACACGCGCCACTCGGTCATGGCGAGGTAGCCGTAGTTGGCGATGTTCCACGTCTCGGCGCCGGCGCGGAAGTCGGCCAGCGCACGCAGGGCCGCGCGGTAAGCGTCGAAACGCAGCATGTCGCCGGGCTTTTCCTTGTAGGCGCGGAAGGCCGCCTGCGTGGCGAGGGTCAGTTCCGCGTCGCGGAGGCCCATGTCCAGATACTGCGCCCGCTTCTCCGCCAGCGCGTCGCCTTTGGCCGCGGCCTGAGCCTGGGCAAGCAGTTCGCGGCCGCGCTTCATCACCTCGGGCGTGAACACACGGTCCAGCACGGTGAGCCAGAACTTGGAGGCGTCCTCGTCCCAGTAGCGCTGGAACTCCTCGCTCGTGACGCTGTCCGAGACCTGCTCCCAGTGGCCGAAGTATCGGGCCACGGCTGATTTGGCCGGGCCGAACGCGGAGTAGTATTCGTCGAGAATCTCCTCGGGCTTGAGCATGGGACGGACGTGAACGCGGCCGAGCGCGTAGAGCGTGGGGCCCTGCGCGCCCCAGGCTCCGAGCAAGGAGTCAAAGTCCGTGCCTTTCATGCCCCGCGCCGCGGCCCATGTGAAATCCTCGGCCAGCTTGCGGCCGTAGAAGATGGGCATGTTGTGGCCGGCCAGAGTGTAGTTCGGCCGCAGCAGCAGGCTGGCGCCCGCGGAGGCCCAGCCGCCCCACTGGTCGCGGAAGCCCTTGCGTTTTTCCGCGGTCCAGGGGAAGGAGAACTCGGGCACGATGCTGATGTAGATGCGCTCGTTGAGCCGGGTCTGCTTGGGCGCGGCCGCGTAGTTGGCGTAGGCGAAACCGGAGATGATGACGGAGGGGTTGAACCGCTCCGCCTCTTTCTGCACGGCCAGGTAGTACCTGGCGTAGCGATCCGAGAGAGACGGCTGGTCCGGCGCGTTCACCTCGGGGAAGCGGTTCTTGGCGTCGGGGATGCGCTTGCCGGACCAGTAGGCCGACGTGGCGAAGCGCGGATCGGGCGCGTCCCAGGCGCGGCACCGGGGGCAGCAGCACATGCCCGGCGTGTCGTTCTCGCCGCACTCGATGGCCGAGCCGGCCTTGTCGCCGCCGCGCTTGCGCCAATCTTCCACGATGCGAGCCCACACGCCGGGCTCGGACACGCACATGGAGACGCGCTTGCCCTGGGGGTCATTGACCAGCGGTCCGCGCCGGCCGTCCGGGAGCTGCTGGAAGAGCTCGGGATTCGTCTTGCCCCAGCGCGGCCACCAGTCCTCAAAGGAGTGCGTGGGCCGCAGCGTCTTGACCTGCGAGAACCGTTGGCGGCGCATCCACACAGCCTGGTCGCGGATGAACTTTTCGCGCGACGCGTCGGATGCCCACCCATCCTTGGCCTTGCTCGATACGCGCAACATGCTGAACATGAGGCGGGGGGTCTCGGTCTGGTCTCACGCGTCCACGCTGACGCGGTCGCGCTTGGGGATGAACTCGCCCAGTTCGCCG
>CAYYEE010000580.1:0-3082 GCA_964470775.1 uncultured Planctomycetota bacterium
GGCCCAGGTGGAGGATGTTGCCGAAGTTATCGCCCAGCACCTGCACCTCGATGTGGCGAGCGCCTTCGATGTACTTTTCGAGGTAGATGGACGGATCGCCGAACGCGGCCTCGGCCTCGCGCCGGGCCAGGTGCATGCTGTTGGCCAGGCTCATGTCGTTGTGGGCCACGCGCATGCCGCGCCCGCCGCCGCCGGCCGCGGCCTTGACGATCACCGGATAGCCGATGCGCTTGGCCGCGGCGATGCCGTCGTCCTCAGGCTTCAGAATGCCATCCGACCCGTCCACGCACGGAATCTTGGCCTTCTTGGCGATGCGGATGGCCTCGGCTTTGTTGCCGCAGCTCTTGATGACGTCGGGCTTGGGGCCGACGAATTTGATGTTGCACTCCTGGCACACTTCGGCGAAGTGGGCGTCTTCGGCCAGGAAGCCGCAGCCGGGATGAATGGCCTGCGCGTCGTAGATTTCCGCAGCCGAGATCAGGCGGGGGATGTTGAGGTAGCTTTCGGAGCTCGCGGGCAGACCGATGCAGACCACATAGTCCGCGAACCGGGTGTAGAGGGCGTCGCGGTCCGCCTCGCTGTGCACGGCGACGGTCTCGATATCCATCTCGCGACAGGCGCGGATGACGCGGAGGGCGATTTCGCCTCGGTTGGCGACAAGGACTCTGGAGAACATGGCGCTCAGTGGATTATCCCCCGCGACCGCGGCTCAGGCGGTGCGGACCAGCATCAGCGGCTGGCCGTACTCGACGGTGGCGCCGTTTTCGACCAGGAGCTTGACGATTTCTCCGGTCACTTCGGCCTTGATCTCGTTCATGACCTTCATGGCTTCGATGATGCACACGACCGATTCCTCGTCCACGCGGTCGCCCACCTTTACGAAAGGCTCGGCGTCGGGGGCTGGGGCGCGGTAGAAGGTGCCCACCATGGGCGACTTGATGGGCTTGGTCCCGGCCAGGGCCGCGTCTTCGGCCGGCTGGGCCGGAGCGGCCGGCGCCGCGGCCGGAGCGGCCGCCGCGGGATGGGCGTACACAGGCGCGACGCGCAGGGCCTCGTCGGCGTATCCCTTGCGCAGCCGCAGCGAGAGGCCTTCGCCCTGGACCTCGAACTCGGAGAGATGATGCGCTTCCATCATCTCCAGCACTTCCTTGATCAGGTCCAGATCAATGTCGGCGCCCGCGCCAGAGCGGCGCTTGAGGGGTTTCTTGCCACTCTCCTGGGCGGACTCGTCGGCGGCGGAAGGGGGTAGTTGTTGCGCCATGACCGCCTCCTCTTAGACGCGCGTCACGTATTCGTGAGTACGGGTGTCCACCTTCAGTACGTCGCCCTTGTTGATGAAGAGGGGTACGTTGATCGTGGCGCCGGTGGAGAGCTTGACGGTCTTGGTGGCGCCGGTGGCGGTGTCGCCCTTGACGCCTGGCTCGGCTTCGACAACCGGCAACTCCACGAAGTCCGGAATCTCGACGCCTAGCACTTCCTCGCCGTGAAGAACCAGGTTCACCTGGGTGTTCTCCGGCATGAAGTCCTTGATGCCCTCGACTTTGTCCGCGGACAGCGACACCTGGTCGTAGGTCTCGACATCCTGGAAGTAGTAGGTCTGGCCGTCATGATAGAGATATTCGTAGGGACGGCGGGTGATGATCGCCTGTTCGAGCTTCTGCTCGCCCTTCCAGGTCTTCTCAAGGCCTTGGCCGGTCCTGAGGTCCTTCAGCTTGACGCGAACGATGGACGCGCCCTTGCCTGGTTTGAAGAACTCGTAGTGAGAAACCTGGCAGACGCGGCCTTCAAACACGATGTACATGCCAGCCCTGAGGTCATTGGTCCCGATCATAGGCCGTAAATCGCTTCTTGACTAAACTCCTGTGCGCAACACCATGTCGCGCAATAACTTGGGCGCCGAAGTCAGCAACTGGATCCCGCTCCGCCGGACCAAAACGTCGTCTTCGATACGCACACCGCCTCGGCCTGGCGCGTAGACGCCGGGTTCGACGGTAAACACCATACCCGCCTTGAGTTTGGCGGTGGAGCGGGCGTTCAGGGCAGGAGCTTCGTGAATCTGCAGTCCGATTCCGTGGCCTAAACCGTGCGAAAAACGCCTTCCAAACCGTTGGGACTTGAGGTAATCCCGTGCGGCGGCGTCCACTTCCGCCGCTGGTATCCCAGCTTCTGCCCTGCGCAAGGCTCGGCGTTGCGCTTCAAGCACGGCGCCGTAGACTCTCGCGTAGAATGGGGAAATTATATTGACGAAGACCATGCGTGTCAAGTCTGAGCAGTACCCCCCGACCCGCGCGCCCCAGTCGAAAAGCACCGCGTCGCCGCTGCGCAGCCGCCGCGTGGTGGGCCGCGCATGGGGCAGCGACGAACGCTCCGCAAACGCCACAATCGTGTCGAACGCCGGGCTGTCCGCGCCGAGCTGGATCATGGCCGAGTTCAGCGCGTGCGCCAGCTCCGCTTCTGTCCGGCCGGGACGGATGAGAGGGCGGATGTCCAGGAACGCCTGTTCCGCCACCCGCACGGCCCGGCGGATGCTGTCCACCTCCTCGGGGTCCTTCAAAATGCGCTGGTTTTCGATCATGTCCGTTGTGGGCGCCAACTTCACCCCCGGCGCCTGGCGGCCCAGCTCCTCGTGCTGCGCCACGGTCAGAACGCGGCTTTCAAAACCCAGCCTCTTGACGCCTGCCCGCCGGGCGGTCCGGCCCGCCAGTTCCATCATGCCGCGCTTGCGGCAGAGGATCTCCAGGTCGCGCGTCTCCTGGTCCGCCTGCTCTGTGTAGCGGCCGTCGGTCAAAAAGAACGCGTGCCTGGCCGTCACGAGCAACGCGCTGTCGTTGCCGGTGAATCCGGTGAGGTAGCGCACGTCTGGCTCGCTGGTGACGAGCAGCGCGTCCAGCTTCTGGCGCGCCAGGTCGCGGCGCAGGCGGGCAAGGCGAAGAGCATGGGGGCGAGCCGTGGGCATGGCGGTTCTCGCACAACTGGAGTCGAACATGTCGCACATGTCAGACGTGTCCGACGCGTCTGACGGACTGGCTAGTGTGGTGTTTCGGAAATGCCTTGCATTTCCGAAACACCACAGGGCGGGCTA
>CAYYEE010000581.1:0-3078 GCA_964470775.1 uncultured Planctomycetota bacterium
GTTGACGGAGAGGTCGTCCCAGGCGGAGGAGTGGACGGTGAGGTGGTCTTTGAGCACGTCGTAGAGCATCTTTGTGGCTTTGGCCCGGCTGTCGGCGTCGGAGGCGAGGTTATTGGCGGTTTCGGTGCTGACCTGGACCTGGGTAAGGGGCTGGGAGGAGGCGCCGATGGCGAGTTCGTGGATGCATTGGGCGATGATGGGGACGATTTCGGCGACGGATTTGTAGGTGCGGTCGTCGTTGGCGTCGGCGTCGAGGGACCCGCCGGTCCCGTCGTGGTCGGGGTCGGCGTTGTAGGCGTCGTCGGGGACGTAGCGGGCGTAGGGCAGGGCGTCGGCCGGGAAGCCCGCTGTTCCCTTTTCGAGTAGAGTTGTGGGCACCAGTCCGAACTCAGCGTAGAGATTGCCATCGGGGGCGCGGACGGAGTTGGGGATCATGTCGTTGGCGCCGAGTGGGGCTGCGCTGCTGGGGTAGAGCTTGAGTGTGGTATCGAAGCAGGCCGCGCCCGTGTCGTGGCCCCAGTCGGTTCCGCTAACCCAGCTCCTCCATACACCGGGCTCGGCCCAGGAGACGCCTGTGTTCTCGCGTATGAAGGTCGTGGCGTAACCATCGCCCAGGCTGTTAATGCCCAGTCCCATCTGTCTCCAGGAAGTGTTTGGGGTGGGGAACTGGATGCCGGTATCGCTCCAGTTCTGGGTGACGCCGCTGCCGTCGGTCCACGCGCTATTGCCGGTGTAAGGCAGGCAGGCCGCGGGGCGTTGTTCGAGGGGGCGGGTTCCCGGGGCCCCGGGTATCTTGTCCGGTCCGTAGCGGTGGCGGACGATGCGGTTGGCGAGGAAAGCGGCGACGGTGTAGTGGAGGTCCGTGGCGCCGAAGGTGACGTTTTTCTCATGGAAACGATGGGCGATGAGCCTCGCCAAGCTGGCCTCGAAGGCGCTGTAGCGCTGGGTGAAGTTGCGTTCGCTGCCGGCGTCGCCGAGATAGCCCATGGCGTTGAGGTTGAACTTGCCGGCTTCGTCTTCGATGACGGGGCCGTCGGCCTGGTAGGTATGGCCGCCGTAGGTGTATTGGTGCTGGTGGAAGGTGGCGCCGCCTTCGACGTCGACCCCGTCATAGAGCTTGAGGCAGAAGGGGGTGGACACGGGGGAACTGACGAGGTCGCAACCGGGGTAGCGGTGGCCCATGGTGTACCAGAGGCTGTTCTGGTGATCAAAGTCGTTGCGAGATTCGTTGTAAAGGATTTGGACGAGATATTGGAGGCCGGCCTGGGCGACTTGGCGGGCGACCTGGCCGGTTTTCTGGTTGGCGGAGGCGCGCATCTCGATGCTCATGAAGCGGGCGAAGGTGAGGGCCATGAAGCTGAGCACGGCCAGCACGCCGACCACCACGAGGAGGACAACACCGCGGTCGGAACGGCGACGGTGAGCCACGGATGGATAGCGGGAAAAGGGAACAACGGCGAAGGACAACGGCGACGGCGGTCTGGCCACAGATGAACACAGATTGACACAGAGCAGAGGCAGACGGCGGAGATGAGAGACTGCGAAAGACACGACGGACACGAAGAACGTAAGACAAGCAAAGGCCGCTTCCGCCCTCTGGCCTCTGATTTCTGACTTTTCTGTCGGTTCTGTGTTCATCTGTGTGTATCTGTGGCTTATTGAGACGTGGCCGTTTCCTGGGGTCGTTCTCATGGCTCGATCTCCCCGCCGGAGGTCATGTCCTGTCACCTAATTATACGTCTCGGCTCCACGCCGCCGCTGGAAAAGTTGAGCAACAGGCATAGCTTCAACCCCGATGCTTTGAGGTAGTTGATGCACTGGGCAACGTGGATCGGGTCGAGCGCATTGGCGGCCTTGAGTTCCACGATGACGGCGTCTTCTACGACCAGATCAGCCACGTAGTCGCCGACGGGGACCCCACGGTACATGACCTTGTAGGGGACTTGCTGGGCGACTCTGAGTCCTTGGCTGCGCATCTCGACAACAAGCGCGTTCTCGTAGACCTTTTCCAGAAAGCCGTGCCCAAGGGCGTTGAAGACGCTGTAGGAGCAGCCAATGATCTGCTTGGTGATGTCGTTGAGGTTCTGGGCCTCGCCAGGAAGTCCATTGTGCTCGTCGGGACATCTCTTCTCGTCGTTCATCTGTGTCCATCTGTGTTCATCTGTGGCTGCCCCGTCGTTGTTCCTGTTGTTCGCCGTTTCACCGTCCGCGGTTCATCTGCGGTTGCCGTTGGCCGTTTGCCCTACTGGCTTTCGCCGGCGGGGATGCGGAAACGGGCGGTGTAGGTGGATTCTTCGCGCTGGAGGGGGTCGGTGAGGGTGAGGCGGACTTCGATGGCGGAGGGGAGGCGGCGGGTGGAGTTGGCGAGGGGGGCGGTGTCGTCCCACTGGCCGCTGGTGGTCCAGGCGCCGGTGGCCGGGTCGAAGAAGCGGTATTCGATCCAGAGGACGTTGAAGGCGAGGGGGTCGGATTTTATGTGGTAGTAGTGGGTGGAGTCGGAGTAGATTTCCTGGTGGCCGGCGCCTGTGACGGTGGTGTCGGGCGAGCCGGAGTAGTCGGTTTTGCGGTCAATGTCGAGCGCGGAGAGGTTGAGGAACTCGTAGGAGTACGTGCCGGTGCTCTTGTAGCTTTCGTCCTGGGCGCGCATGATGCGGCGAATGAGGCGGAACACGCCGCGCTGGACCGGGGAGCCGGAGCCGTCGGAGGCGGTGCGCATCTTGCTTTTGCCGCTCCAGATGAGCTGGTAGGAGACGACGCAGGGTTCGGAGCCGCCTTGGGCGCTGGACATGGCTTCGCCCTGTGGGGCGAGGGTGGTGAAGTAGACGCGGGGGAGGTCGAGGCAGCCGGTGTAGGCGGTGGCGGCGCCGGCGGTGGTTGTGCGCGTGGCAAGGGCGGTGGGCGTGTCTCCGGGCGGGTTGGTGTTCCCAAAGCTGTCATTGGGGTTGTACGCGTAGGCTCCGATGTCGCCGCGGAAGTAACCGTCCTTGAGGGGCGCGGCGCCGTCGTTATACTGGACCAGGGCCGCGGCGGCGAGGTCGCGGGCCATGATGTCGAAGACGGCGCGGGCTTCCTGGCTCA
>CAYYEE010000582.1:0-3067 GCA_964470775.1 uncultured Planctomycetota bacterium
ACGCCTTTGTCAGCCTGTTGTTCGACCCGCCCACCCAGCTTGCCGTGCTTGGCACAGCCCAGTGCAACTTCGCCGTCTCCGTGCTGGAAACGCTCTGCCAGATGGCCGGCCTCGAAACGCGGCCCGGCGGCGTCAGCTACGAGCGCGACGGCCATGCCATCGCGCACTGCGTCATGGAGGTCAAGGCCGACGGCCGCTGGATTTATCTTGACCCGGACGGCCATTGCGCCTACAAGACGCCCGATGGCCGCTGGGCCAGCATGGAAGACCTCAGACGAAACCCTGAACTCGTCCTCACCTGTCCCCACGCCTACTACGACACCGCCCTCCTGGCCGAAGCCTTTGCCAAGGGTGACGCAGGCGTGTCCGACACGTCCGAGCGCGCCCCGTTCTCCCTGGCCCAGCGCCAGACCTCGGCCGATCTCTACTCCAGAGCCCGCCACGTTATGCGGTTCGACCTGCTGCCCGGCGCCAAGACGGTCCTCTATCCCGGCGTCCACCGCCGCTGCTTCAATCAGGAACTGCCTGTCTACGCGAACGGCGTCCTGACTTGGACTTGCCGGCCCGAGAACTTCGCCAACGGCTGGCACAGCGGCATCCTCATGCGCAACGTCGAGGCCGCCGCTGGCCGGGACGGCGTCTCGTTTCGCCCTGTCCAGCGCGGCCGGCCGGCCTGGTTCATCGTCCCCCTCACCAGCCCTTACCTCATGGTCGGCGGCCGCATCGCCGGGATCGTCAAATCCACCGGCGCCGCCGAGGTCCGTATCGCCCCCTTCTCCAGGGTCATCAAAGCCATGGACGAAGGATGGGTCAAGGTCGGCGCGCTTTCCAACGGCTCCTCCTGTGTCTTCTTCGATGCCGTCTTCCACAACGAGCCCCTTTTCGGCTACGCCCTCAGGATCTCGGTCCCCGCCTCCGGCGTCACCTTCCGCTCGCTCGACGTTATGACGTGGCTTCAGTGCGCGCCGCGCGCCTTGCCCAGACTCGACGCTGGCGAAAACTCCTTCACCCTCTACGCCGAAACCCCCGCGCGCCCCGTCGCCAGCGAAACCACCGTCCCAGGCGTCAAGTTCGACAACGGCCTCCGCATCGCCTTCGATCTCGCCTGCGCGCCCCAGACCGCCGCGCGCTGACGCGTTCACAACGCCGGCGCGCCAGCCCCTGCGCCCGCCTTGGCGCCGGGGCTTTTTCGTGTCGTTCCCAGCGCCCAGAGTTCTGCCTGCCTATTTCGGCAGCCACACCGACGCCGCCAGCTCCACCCTTTCGCGCCACGCGATCTCGATGAACCGAATGGTCACTTGCCGGACCTCTTCTCCATCTCTCTCGCGCCCCGGCACTCGGGGTATCCCGTGCAGCCCCAGAAGTCCTTGCCGGCGTTCTTCCCGCTCCTGGCATGGCGCCGGGTCATTGGCTTGCCGCACGCTGGACATACGGGCGATGCCTCCTCCTTCGCTCTTGCCTCCACGCGCATGATGGTAAGCTTTTCGCGGAATCCTCCTTCTTTCTCGAAGGTCTTGCCCTGTGTCTCCATCTGATGATTGAGCATGTTGATGACCCGTGCAATCAAGATCAGCAGGGCGTTGGCCATCGTTTCGTCGCTCTCGGAATCCAGCCACTTCGCAAACTTCCGCTTCTGCGCCAGGATGTGCGCACTTGCGTCATGAACGACATCTTCGCCATACTCCGCCTTGTCCAGCCGGATGGCATACACCGCCCGCGCTTCCGGAGAGCCCTTGCCCCAGGGCGTCTTCTCCTGCCGCAAGAGCCAGTTCAGGTAGTCGCCCGACAACTCCGCCAGGCTTGACCGCGCAACGTCGATGAGCTTCATCTCGGTTTCTTTGGAAGTGGCGCGGCGCGCCGATCCCTCGGCGATATTGGCGCACCCGGACCGCGCGGCCTGGGTCATCTGGTCGAACTGCCGGCCGCACGGATCGTTCGCGCGGTTCAAGAACAGGCCGCAGAACTTCTGGGTCCCAAGCTACACAATGTTGGCCAGTATCCACGAATCGAGCCAGAAGTAGCCGCCGGTGCCGCCGAACATAGGTTGCATCCCTTCCTTCTCGATGGAATCGAAAAGAATCGAATCAATCGGATGATTCGATTCCTTCGATTCTCTCGCCCGTTCACTGCTGCCCGCTCACGCCCACAGATTCCTGTCCAGGCTTCTGTACTGAATCGCTTCCGCCACGTGAGCAATCTGGATTTCTTCGGCCGCGTCCAGGTCCGCGATGGTCCGGCTGATTTTGAGAATCTTGGTGAAGGCGCGCGCCGAAAGGGCCAGTTCCTGCATGGCGCGGCTCAGGAGTTGCTCCGCGTCCTCGGCCAGGCCGCAGTGCTTCTTGATCTGGCCGCTGGTCATGCGCGCGTTCAGGGGCGTCTTGCTGCGGCGGAAGCGCGCCGTCTGCCGCTCGCGAGCCTCCAGCACGCGCTGCCGCATCGTCGCGCTGCTGTCCCCAGGCGCCGCGCTCCGCAGTTGACGGTAGTCCACCGCCGGCGTCTCGATCTGAATATCAATCCGGTCGAGCAGGGGGCCGCTGATGCGCGACAGATACTTCTGCACCTGCGGCGGTGTGCAGTGGCACGCGCGCCGCGGGTCCGTGAAGTAGCCACACGGGCACGGGTTCATCGCCGCCACCAGCGTAAACTGCGATGGATAGGTGATGGACGCCTTGGCGCGCGACACGGTGATGTGGCCGTCCTCCATGGGCTGGCGCAACACCTCCAGCGTGCGGCGGTTGAACTCCGGCAGCTCGTCCAGGAACAGCACGCCGTGATGCGACAGGCTCACCTCGCCCGGCGTGGGGTTGGCGCCGCCGCCGACCAGCGCCACGTCGCTGATGGTGTGGTGGGGCGAGCGGAAGGGCCGCGTGGCCAGCAGCGACTCGCCCGGCGCCAGCAGCCCAGCCACGCTGTACACCTTGGTCGTCTCCAGCGATTCCTCAAGGCTGAGAGGGGGGAGGATGGTGGGCAGGCGTTGCGCCGACATGGTCTTGCCCGCGCCCGGCGGCCCGATCAGCAGCACGTTGTGTCCGCCCGCCGCCGCCACCGTCAGCGCGCGCTTCACGTG
>CAYYEE010000583.1:0-3060 GCA_964470775.1 uncultured Planctomycetota bacterium
CCGGGTTCTTCGGGGGGGGTGGGGGCGGAGCCGGCGAGGATGAGGAGGACGAGGGCGGGGATGGCGATCTGGGCGAGGCCCTGGCCGACTTCGCCCCAGAAGATGCGGAGGATGTCGCCGAGGGCGCGCCAGAGGGGTTCAAAAGCGCGGGTTCGCGGGTTCTGCCTCGTTTGGGGCGTGGCCGTCACCTGGCCCATTGCCATTCCTGGACGTCGTTGAAGAAGTACTCAGAGGTGATCTTTTCTTTGGGGACGTTGACGCGGGTGCGCCAGATGGAGGTGGTCTTGAGGCTGCCGATGCAGACGACGGCGTGGTCTTTGAGGAGGAGGCGGACGATTTCGCGGAGGTCGTTCCAGTGGGCGGTGGGGGATTTGAGTTTGCGGAACTCGGCGAAGGCGGCGGCGAGGGCGTCGCCGGCGGCGTAGGAGAGGACGTTTTCGTCGCCCTGGAAGAAGGGTTCGAGGTCGTAGCTTTCGCCGTAGACGTAGGTGTCGAGGATGAAGTCGAACTCGCGTTTGGTGTTGATGACGGCGCGCCAGCGGTCGACGGCGGGGGAGGTGCGGACGCCTTGTTTGACCATGCGGATGCCGCAGCGGGCGGCGTTTTCGACGAAGAGGTCGGCCATGCCTTCGGCGGATTTGCTGTGGGCGCTTTCCATGTATTTGAGTTCGAAGGTGACGGGGTTGTCGGCGTAGCCGCATTCTTCGAGGAGGCGGCGGACGCGGGCTTCGCGTTCGGCGGCGGTGGAGGTGTCTTCGGGGAGGGCGGCTTCGGCGTAGGGGGCGTTGGGGCCGAAGAAGTCGCGGATGGGGGCGCCTTCGCCTTTGTAGCCTTTTTTGATCATTTCGCGGCGGAGGGCGTCGCTGGTGGCGAGGTCGAGGGCTTCGCGGAAGCGGATGTCGCGGATGTATTTCTGCTTGGCGGGGTTGGTGGAGCGGTAGTTGCCGCCGACGAAGACAAAGTTGAAGGAGGCGTAGTCGCGGCCGGTGAATTTGTCGGGCTGGTCGAGGAGGTGTTCGACGGCGGAGTAGGGGATTTCGGGGGCGAGGTCGGATTGGTCGCCTTCGAGGCTGATGGCGATGAGGACGGGGTCTGGGACGAAGCTCATTTGGATTTCGCGGATGCGGGGGGCGCCGAAGTGGTATTCGCGGACGGCTTTGAAGATGAGGCGGCGTTCGCGGGATTTGCGCTGGTCGAGCCAGTAGGGGCCGGAGGTGAGCATGGTTTCGGGCTGGCCGGCGGGGCTGCCGGGGACGATGACGTTGCGGCTTTTGTCGAGGACGAGGGCTGGGAGGACTTTGAAGCTCATGAGGCGGGCGACGCTGGCGCCGGCGGCGCGGATGAGGCGGAGGCGGAGCTCGGCGCCGGATTGGACGTAGTCGACTTCGCCCTGGGCGTATTTGATGTATTCGGCGAGTTCGGGGCAGGCGTAGTTTTTGGTGTTTTCGTTGAGGACGGCGCGGAGGGTGCTGATGATGTCGGCGATGTTGATTTCACGCTGGAATTCGGGGGCTTCGTCAGAGGCTTCGGGATTGGGGTCTTTGACCCAGCGGACGCCGGGGCGGAGGCGGATGACGATGGTGTAGCCTTCGTCGGTGGCGAAGGGGAGGGGGGAGTCGTTGGTGGCTTCGTAGAGGTCGGCGCGGTAGGTTTCTTTGCCGACTTCCTTGGTGATGCCGCTGAAGAGGAGCTGGGCGATGCGCTTTTGGGCGTTGCTTTTGGCGGTGACGGGGTCGCAGCTCCATGGCCAGACGAGCTCTTCGTAGCGGAGGGCGCGCTGGGTCTGGGCGGGGGCGGGGGGGGCAAGGACGGCGGCCAGGAGGGCGGCGGCCAGGGCGATGATGGCCCAGCGGAGCGGGGATGGCGTTTTCATGTGGAGTCCTCCTTGCGGCGGTTACCGGCGGTACAGGTATTCCAAAGTGGCGCCCGCGCTGTGGAGCTGTCGGGCGTGGGGATAGCGGGTGATGAGGCCGTAGTCGCGGTAGTTGTAGAGGAGTTCGCGGGCGAGGGCGAACTCGCAGCGGTCGAAGAGCAGGGCGCTGTAGCGAACGCAGAAGAGGGGGTCGGCGCGGAGGACGGCGAGCCAGGCTTCGCGGTGCCAGGGGTAGACGGGGCCGTAGGCGGCGAAGGCGCCGGCGGGGTCGCCGGCGCGGAGGCAGGCGTGGCCGAGGAGGGCGTAGACGGGGCGGGTCTGCTCGTAGTAGTCGAAGAGCTGGCCGGAGGTGAGGGTGGAGCGGTAGTGCTTTTCGAGGTGGTCGACGGCGCTTTGGGCGACGGCGAGGGCTTCGGCGTCGAGGTCCAGGTCGAGGAGGGTTTCGGCGAGGACGAGGCAGACGGCGGGATAGATGGATTTGTTTTCGGCGGCGAAGGCTGGGTTGACGAGGCGGCGGGCGGCTTCGAGGACGGCGCCGGAGCGGCCGGCGTCCTGGTCGGCGGCGGCTTTGAGGATGCGCCAGGTGTGGGCCTGGAGGGCTTCGGCGGGGGTGGTTTGCCGGGAGGCGGCGAGGGCGTTCTGGGCGATGCGGCGGGCGTCTTCGGCGCGGCCGAGGCGGAGGGCGGCGCGGGCGCGGGTTTCGGAGTTGGGGGGGGCGAGGTCGTAGGCGCGGCCTGCCCAGGCGAGGGAGAGTTCGTTGAGGCGTTCGGCGTCGTAGATTTCGGCGGCGGTGATGCGGCGGAGGGGGGCGGCGTCCTTGCCGGCGGCGGGGGCGGGGCGCCAGGGCTGGGCCGGGAAGGTGGGGTCGGTGGGGAGCTGGGTGATGAAGTCCTGGGCGGCGCCATCGAGGCGGAAGGCGAGCCAGAGGCGGGCGTGGAGGGCTTCGGGGGTGAGGGCGCGGGCTTCGATCTTATTGAGGGCGCGGCGCCAGGTTTCGTCGCGGAGGGTTTGGTGGGCGGGGCCGAGTTTGTCGAGGATGTAGGCGAAGAGGAGGGTGTCTTCGGGGTCTTCGGCGAGGAGGCTGGCTTTTTTGAGGATGGGCTCGGCTTCGGCGGGTTTGAGGCGGGCTTGGCAGGCGGCAGTCCAGAGCTGGGCGCGGCAAGCGAGAAAAAAATCGCAAGCGTCGG
>CAYYEE010000584.1:0-3054 GCA_964470775.1 uncultured Planctomycetota bacterium
GCTGACCACGCCGAAGTCGGCTCGTGGCTGGCCGATAAGTGGAACTTCCCCGCCGACCTGGCCAGCGCCATCGCCCACCACCACGGCCCGCTCGCCGCGCCCCAAGACCACCGCCTCATCACCGCCATCTGCCACGTCGCCGACGAAATCACCAAAGGCAAAGCCCAGGACATCAGCGGCGCCCCGGCCACGTTCATCCTCGACGAAGACCCAGGCTGGCTCCTGCTGCGCGAGTCCAGCCGGAGCCCCCGCCCCATCGACGCCGAACGGATGTTCTTTGAGCTCGACGACGAACTGCGCCAGGTCCGCGAGCTCTTGCGGATCATGGAAGAACCTGGGAGCATTGTCTGACATGGGAGCCAGCGCCAAAAAGGCCGCCTTTGTCAACGCGTTCATCGAGTCGGTCATCGAGGCGTTCGAGTCCATGGTCGGCGCCCGCCCGCGCCGCACCCATGTCGCCGCCACCCACACCATGGACGAAGGATACGGCACCTCCAGCGTCGGCGCCATGGTCATGACCACCGCCGGCCCCATGCTCCTCTGCTTCTCCAAAGGCGTAGCCCTGCGCATCATGTCCGCCTTGACCGGCGTCGAGATGAGCGAGCTCAACAACGAAGTCCTCGACGGAACCCGCGAACTCGCCAACATCCTCACCGGGTCCGCCAAGTCGCGCCTGGACAGCCAGGGCCTCAACATCGACTTCGAGCTCCCCCAGACCCGCCTGGGCGCCTTTGTCAAAGTCGACCGCAAGCCCAACGACTACTGGATCACCATCCAGTTCGACTCCGACGCCGGCCAGTTCTTCATCCAAGTGCCCTTCATGGAGTCGCTCTTCAAAGAGACGGCCGCCGGCGAACAGCCCGCCAGCGCCAAGTGACGGCGGCGAGCCGGAACGCCCCGCCGTTCGCCCCCCTCTCGGCCGCTTCGGCCCCCGCCCTCCCTTCCTCTCAACCCGCGCCCCGATTCCGCCGAAATAACAGAAAGAGCGCAAGCGCCGGCTCGCGCCAGAACACCGCAAGCAGGAACGTCCCTGCTCCTCGCCCCAAAGGAGGAGGAACACGATGGCCCTCCGAGTCCTCGTCGTTGACGATTCGTCCGTGATGAGAAAGATCGTCTGCCGCATGCTGGCCCAAGCCGGCTTCACGCCCACCGGCGTTGTCGAAGCCTCCGACGGCGCCGAAGCGCTGGACAAATTCAAACCCGCCGAAATCGACCTTATCCTCAGCGACTGGCACATGCCCAACATGGACGGCCTCGAGTTCGTCCGCCGCATCCGTTCCCTCGAAAACGGCACAGGCAGGCGCGTCCCCATCGTCATGGTCACCACCGAAGGCGCGCAAGCCAAAATGGAAGAAGCCAAGCAGCTCGGCGTGGATGGCTATGTCACCAAGCCCTTCACCCCCGACAGCATCAAAGAGAAGCTCACCCCCATCCTTGCCGGCAAATGAAGCAGGCCCCAACATGAGGCAGCGTCTCATCGAAGCCCTCACCGCGGCTGTCGAGCACGTCTTCTCCGTCCTCTGTGGGATAGAGGCCAAGCCGGGCGGCGCCGTCACCGGACAACCCACCTCCTTGCCCGTTGACATCAGCGGCATCGTCGGCATCGAAGGCCCCATCACCGGCTCCCTCGCCTTCCACTGCCGCAAGGATCTCGCCACGCTCATCACGGGCAAGCTGCTGGAGCTTGAAGTCACGGAAATTGACGACGACGTCAAAGACCTCGTCGGCGAGATCGCCAACATGATCGCCGGCAACGCCAGCTCCCGCCTTAGCGGCGACGGCCAGGGATTCCAGTTCTCCGTACCCACCATCGTCACCGGCCGCCGGCTCAACGTGCGGCCCATGCGCGGCGACCTCCGCTGGATCAGCCTCCCCTTCCAAGCATCCGGCATGAGCTTCGCCATCGACTTCTGCATCGAAGACGGCGCCTGACCCCCGCGCCGCCTCCACCGCCCCTGCCCCACGTGCCCGACCCGTCCCAACTGTCCGACACCTCCGCCCCGCCTCGCCCCACCGCTGGCACACGCATTGCTCTTGTCAAGTCGTCACCGCAACGCGCCCAACGCTAATCACTTGTTGCGCAAGCACTTAGCTTCCAACCTTCCATCCCATGACCTGGACCGGCGTTGCGCTTTGCCACAACACGCCTAGAAATGCGTCGCCCACCGCCGCTGTTGCGCCCCGTGGAACAGGAGAAAAAACATGCTCGGCAACGACTCCTTCACCGTCCTCGACAAACTCCTCGACTTCCACGCCCTGCGCCACAAAGTCATCGCCAACAACATCGCCAACGCCGAAGTCCCCAATTTCCAGCCCAAAAAAGTCGAGTTCAGCGAAGAACTGGCCCAAGCCATCACCAACAACGACACTCGCGCCATCCTCCAGACCACCATCACCGCCTCGCCCGTCTCCACCGACCTTTCACAGGTCTCGGCCTCCGTGGACGTTGAACAGGAAATGGGCCAGTTGATGAAGAACAAGGCTTTCTTCGACACCTTTTCCGAAGTCCTTGCCTTCAAACTGCGCATGTTGCGCTCCGCGTTGGGCCGGTAACAAGGAGACCCCCGCATGTCCATCAAAGAATCCCTCTCCGTATTCGACGTCAGCAGTTCCGGCCTCGCCGCCCAACGCCTGCGCATGGCTCTCGTCGTCCAGAACGTCGCCAACGCCAACAGCGTCGCCGGTCCCGACGGCAAACCCTACCAGCGCAAAGAAGCCATCTTCGCCGAGATGGTCGGCGAAATCGGCTCCCAGGACGACGAAAACCGCTTCGAAGGCGTCAAGCTCGAAAGCATCGTCACCAGCCCCGTCGAAGCCAAAACCGTCTACAACCCCGACCATCCCATGGCCGACAAGAACGGATTCGTCCGCTACCCCAACGTGGACACCATGACCGAAATGGTCCAAATGGTCTCCGCCTCCCGCTCCTACGAGGCCAACCTCTCCGTCATGAAAACCTACCGCCAGATGCTCGAACGCACCCTCTCCCTTCTCCGCTGACGGCCCGTTGAAAAAGACACCGCGTCGGCGGGGACATGGCGCCTCAGCCCGCCA
>CAYYEE010000585.1:0-3043 GCA_964470775.1 uncultured Planctomycetota bacterium
CGCCGTCCCCCGCGCTGCTTGACCGCAAACTACCTACTCTGAGTATCTGCACCCGGGACGGACTTGGCGGCGTCAGCGAGCCAGGATGGAATTTGCACGAGGTTTCTTCTTTCTTGGGGCGGCGCGGTCATTCAAGCTGGGAGATGACGATCCAGCGGGAGAAAGACAAACGAAGCCGCCAAGGATAGGAGGGTTGAATGAGGGCATGGCCGGCCGCGGGCTGGCTAAGTCCGGGCCCTACTTGGTCTGGCCGGTCCTGCGGTTCGCCTCGAGTTCATACATCAACGGCAGATAGTCTTCGAGGGTGAAAGGGCGATCGAAACGCTTGCTGTTCTTGGTCCACCAGTCGCGCCAGCGCAAGATGGCCTGGCGCTGGGCGTCGGAGGAGATGGCGGGGCTGTAGCCGAAGTCCTGGAAGGTCCAGCGCTGGAGGCAGTTTTCGGCGAGGGTGGCCTGGGCCTGGGAGCCGGTGTACCAGGGCGCCTTGCGTTCGCCGGTGAGCAGGCCAAGCATGAACTCGACGCTGCCTTTGCGGTCTATGATGAACATGAGGGCGCGGGCGCGTTTGCGCTGGGCTTCGTCGGCGCCGAGGACTCTCTGGGCGAGGAGGTCGAGGATGTACTCGCGGTCAAAGTGAGAGAGGCTCTGAGCGGCCATGCCGGCAAAGGGGGCGTCGGCGCTGGAGGCGAGGGCGACGAGGGTTTCGGCGACTTTGGCGACGCGCTCGGGTGGGGCATCGCTGGCCATGGCGAAGATGGCGCCGATGGCGTTGCGCTGGAGGCGGCCAGGGTCCTGGTCGGAGCCGCGCGGGACCATGGCGGCGGCGATGAGGGCTGGGAAGGCGTCGTCGCCCATGGCCATGAGCTTGGCCCTGGCCTGGGAGACGACGAAGGGGTCGGCCGAGGCGAGCTGCTCGGCGAGGACGTAGGACTCGGGCGGGCCTGCCTTGGGCGGGGGCTCGGGCGCGGCTGGGGCGCTGGGGGTGCTGCGGCACGCGAACAAGGTGAAGGCCATGCTGGCCGCCGCCACGGCGCTGAGGATGAGATTCTTCATAACCTTTTGCGGCCTCCAAGGATGCAGAGGAACCGGGTGTTATATACCAAATGGCGCGGGGATTTGTCAAAAGCGGGTATTTTTGGGGAGGCGGCAAAGGACGGCAGGGACATCGGGAACGACAAAGACAGAGGCGGGGCCGGCCGCCCTACCGCGCTGGCTGGCACAGAGCGAAGACGGCTTCGCCGCGGTCGGCGCAGGCTTCGGCGAGACGGACGGTGACGTGGCGGCCGGCGCGGATCTGTCCGCCGGCGCTGGAAACGAGGCGTCCGCCGCGACGGTCCACGCGGTAGAAATCATCACGCATATACTTGAAGCCGAGACGGCCTTCGAGGTCCATGCCGGTGATGGCGACGTAGGCGCCGCGGTCGTCCACGCGGGTGACGATGGCATCGAAGGTCTGGGCCGGGTCGCGGGCCATGAGGGCCACGGTGAGGCGGCGGGTGAGGGCGCGTTCGGCTTCTTCGGCGCGGCGCTCAAAGGTGGTGGCGTCGCGGGTCCAGGCGTCGAGGTTCTCGTTCCAATATTCAAGGCGGCCGGGCTGGGCCAGGCGGCCGGTTTCATATTCGGTGAGGATGCGGTGGACGAGGAGGTCGGGGTAGCGGCGGATGGGGGAGGTGAAGTGGGTGTAGCGGCGGGTGGCGATGGCGTAGTGGCCGCGGATGGAGGGGCGATAGTCGGCGCGGCACATGGCGCGCAGGACGAGGGTGTTGACGACGCAGGCTTCTTCGCGGCCGGCGGCCTTGTCCACGACCTGCTGAATCTGCTTGCGCGTGCCGGGACAAGGGAGCGAATAGCCGAGGCCGCGGAGGTCTTCGCGGAGTTCGATGAGGTTCTCGGGCGGGGGCTCGTCGTGGCAGCGGCCGACGCAGGGCAGGCTGTGGTCCACGAGAAACTCGGCCACGGCTTCGTTGGCCGAGAGCATGAACTGCTCGATGAGCTTGTGGGATTCGTCCTGGCGGACGAGCTCGACGGTCTTGGCGGCGCCGTCGTGGTCGAGGAGGAGCTTGGCTTCGGGCAGGTCGAGCTCCAACATGCCGCGTTCGCGGCGGTTGCGGCGGAGGAGCGCGGCGAGCTGGCGCATGGCGTCGAGGGCGGGTTCGACCTCGGCGTCGAGGCGGGTCTTGCCGTCGAAGTAGGCCATGACCTGTTTGTAGTTGAGGCTGCGGCGGGAGTGGATGACGCTGCGGGCGATGACGCTGTCCTGGCGATGGCCCTGGGCGTCGAAGCGCATGATGACGCTGCGGGTGAGGCGGGTGCGGTCTTCGCGCAGGCTGCAGAGATTGGCGGAGAGAGCCTCCGGGAGCATGGGCAGGACGCGGCCGGGGAGATAGGCGGTGACGCCGCGGCGGCGGGCTTCGAGGTCCACCGGGGTGTCGGGCGGGACGTAGTGGGCGACGTCGGCGATGTGGACGCCAAGCTCCCATCCGCCGGGGAGGACGCGAATGGAGACGGCGTCGTCGTGGTCTTTGGCGTCTTCGGGGTCAATGGTGAACGTGAGGACGTGGCGCAGGTCGAGGCGGTCCTCCATGTCGGCGGCGGAAACACGCGGGGGGAGGGCGTCGGCCTGGGCCAGGGCTTCTTTGGCGAAGTCCTCGGGCAGGCCGTATTCCTCGATGACGGCCATGACCTGGACGCGGGGGTCGCTGGAATCGCCGAGGACACGCTGGATGACGCCTTCGGGGTTGAGTCCGCGGCGGGGCCAGGCGGTGATGGCGGCCACGACGCGGTCGCCGGGCTGGGCGTGTTTGGCGGCGCCGGAGGGAATGTAGATGTCGCGGTAGAGGCGGCTGTCCGTGGGCTCGACGTAAGCCAGGTGGCCGTCGCGGTGGAACGTGCCCACGACCTCGCGCCGGGCGTGCTCCACCACGCGGACCACGCGGCCCGCGGGTCCGCGTCCGCTGGCGCGGCGGCCCAAGGGTTTGGTGACGGAAATGGCGACAAGGTCGCCGTGCATGGCCTCGCCCTGGTCTTCGGACGAGATGTAGAC
>CAYYEE010000586.1:0-3043 GCA_964470775.1 uncultured Planctomycetota bacterium
CGCAAAGAGAACGAACCAGGCTGGTTTGCGGGCCAGTGTTGAAGCAGTTCCATGAGTGCGAATCAGTGAAGATAAGTGGTTTCCGTTTTACGCTGCAATTGGGGTCTCAGAGTGAGTAGCGTCGTCATTCGTGTGGAGTCCCTAAGCAAACGTTACCGCCTTGGCCAAGTCGGCGGGACGACGCTGCGCGAGGACTGGCAGCGGTGGATCGCCCGCCTGCGCGGCCGGCCCGACCCCACCCTCAAGGTCACCGAAGCCAACGTCCGCGACCACAAAGGCCAGTCCGACTATGTCTGGGCGCTCAAGGACATCAACTTCGAGGTCGCCCAAGGCGAAGCCCTTGGCATCATCGGCAAGAACGGCGCTGGCAAATCCACCCTGCTCAAAATCCTCAGCCGCGTCACCGCGCCCACCCAGGGCTGCGTCAAGATCAAAGGCCGCATCGCCTCGCTCCTTGAAGTCGGCACCGGCTTCCACCCCGAACTCACCGGACGCGAAAACATCTACCTCAACGGCGCCGTGCTCGGCATGACCCGCGCCGAAGTCCGCCGCAAGCTGGACGAAATCATCGCCTTCAGCGGATGCGAGCGCTACATCGACACCCCGGTCAAGCGCTACTCCTCCGGCATGACCGTCCGCCTCGGCTTCGCCGTCGCCGCCCACCTCGACCCCGAAATCCTCATCGTAGACGAAGTCCTCGCCGTCGGCGACGCCGAGTTCCAGAAAAAGTGCCTCGGCAAAATGAAAGACGTCGCCGGCCACGGCCGAACCGTGCTGTTCGTCAGCCATAATATGGTGGCGGTCAAGAACCTCTGCTCGCGCGCCGTGCTCCTTAAGGACGGCGGCGTGGAACTCGACGCCCCGAGCGACCGCGCCGTCGCGACGTACATTGGCGCCCAGCAGGAGGAGCGGTTGGAGAGACTCTGGCCGGACCCAGCCTCGGCTCCAGGCGATGGCGGGCTGTGGCTTCGCCGCGTCGCGGTTGAGGCCGAACCAATGGACCCCCTTTGGGGGATTACCACGGAAAGCCAGGTCCGCATCGTCGCCGAAGCATGGAACAACCGGCCCGGCGCTACTCTGAACTTCAGTTTAGTTCTCTACACCGTCGAAGATGTGTGCGTCTTCAACACGTGGTCGGCGCCTGCCGAGTACCCACAAGGATTGATAGAGGGATCCTGTCTGATTCCCGCCTCTTTTCTGAATGACGAGCGCTACCGCGTTCGTCTTCTGGTGGTCCAGGACGGCGCAAAGCCTCTGTTCGACAGCGATGACCTTCTTACGTTCGAGGTGAAGGAGCGCCACCGGGGCGGTGCCTGGCATGGCAAGGTTGTCGGCGCGATTCGGCCGCGACTGGAATGGCGAACGCGCGCAGTTCCCGCATCCCAAGACGCCGAAGGACTCCGGCCGTGATCCGCCTCGTCAAGCCGTTCGTTCCGGTCCCGCTCCGCCGGGCGTTGCGCGCGGCCCAAAGCCGGCTCGTCCACGAGTGGCGCCGCCGCCTCAGCCCGAATTGGTGCCCCGTGTGCGAGCAAGCGCCGGAGTCCTTCAAACCCATTGACCCCGCTCTCGCCGAGCAGTGTCGGCGTCACGGGTTTGAGCTGGACCTTCGCCAGTGGGAGACGCTGAACGTGGACCGCTACAACTGCCCTCGTTGCGACGCCACGGACCGCGACCGCCTGTATGCGCTCTACCTTAGCCGCAGGCTGACAGGCGTTCGCGCTCCGTTCCGCTTCATTGACTTCGCGCCCAGCTACAGCCTCAGCAAGTGGATCAGGAAGTCCTTCCGTCTCGACTACCGCACGGCCGACCTCCTGATGGAGGGGGTGGACGACCGCGTGGACCTGACGGATCTGCGCGTCTACCCAGATGGATCCGTGGATGCCTTCCTTTGCTCGCACGTTCTGGAACACGTCCGCGACGACCTGAAGGCCATGCGGGAGTTGTTCCGCATCCTCAGGCCAGGAGGATGGGGCATCCTCATGGTCCCCATCTGCCTAAGCGTCCCTCAGATCCGCGAAGACCCTGCCCAGGCGGCTACTGAGGCGGAGCGCTGGCGCTATTTCGGCCAGGGAGACCACCTGCGCATCTACAACAAGAAGGGATTCACCGACCGCCTGGCGGCCGCCGGCTTCCGTGTCAAGTCGTTTGGCGTCCAGGATTTTGGCGCGATCACGTTCCGCCGTTGCGGCATCGCGCCTTCCAGCGTGTTGTACGTCGGCGAGAAGTCGGCCTCCGCCAAGCAAGTCAGTTGATGCCTCGCTTAGTACGGAATGACAGAAGCCGCCCGACAGGGATGGGTGAATGCGAAGGCCACAACGCGACGTGGGGGCACTCCTGCCGGTTGTCATATGGAGGCGAAGACCGTGTGTCTGTGCGCCCGCGCTTCGAAGCCGGGTCGCGTTCCCAAGTTGCGTGAGACGCAAGTGGTGTTTGGCCCGAGAGTTCTCGTGGTGGAGGCTGGAACCTGAAGAATCTCATCATCATCAGCGCCGGCAAGTTCGGGCGTGAGGTGTTCGGCTGGGCCTCCCATTGTGTTGAGCATGGCGCGCCTTGGAGAATCAAGGGGTTCCTGGACGACCGGCGCGATGTCCTGAAGGACTACGCATATCCTGTCGGGGTGATTGGTTCAGCCGCCACCTACGAACCCCAGGCTGACGACGTGTTCGCGCTGGCTATGGGGGACTCGGCCGCCAAGAAGAAGTACAGCGCGCCAATCATCGAGAAGGGGGGGGCCTTCGTCAATGTCATTCATCCCACGGCCTGCGTCTCGCTCAACGTTACCATGGGTCGCGGCGTTATCATGGCGCCTTTCACCTGTGTGAGCTGCGACGTGACCCTCGGTGACTTCGTGACCCTCAACATCAGCAGTTCCGTCGGTCACGATGCCAAGCTCGGCGACTTCTGCCAGATCAGTTGCCACTGCGACATCACGGGCAACGTTGCTCTGGAAGAGGGGGTCTTCGTGGGGAGTCACGCCTCGATACTGCCCGGTGTCCGCGTGGGAGCGTGGGCGTTCGTGGGCGCAGGCGCCCTTGTCCTGCGC
>CAYYEE010000587.1:0-3039 GCA_964470775.1 uncultured Planctomycetota bacterium
GGCTCGACTTGCCTGAGCCCGATAGCCCAGTGATCACCACCAGCGCGTGCTTCGACAACACCGCGCTGTGCCCCTCGTGATACGCGTGCGCCCGCACCCACAACCCCCGCTCCAGCGCCGCCCGGTGAAACCCCAGCGCATCCTCCCGCCGCCGGAACTTCAGACCCGACAAAAATCCCTCCCCGTTCACCCCTTGCGCCACGTCCCCAAACTCCTCCGCCAGCGACACCAGCCCCTCATAGTGCATCCGCGCCAGCCGCTCCATCCGCTCCCTGCTCGCCGCGATCAGCCGCAGATTCCCCAGCGCCACCACCGCCGCCAGCGACGCGTTCCCGTTCGTGCTGATCGAATCATACTGCTCCAGAATATCCAGCTCCCTGCGATACAGCAGCCCCGCCAGCGGATGAAACCCCGCCGTCATCCCCTTGCCCACCACCAGCATGTCCGGCTCCAACCCCAGCCGCATTGACATCAAGGTCTCCGGATACCAGCAGCAGGTCTGAATCTCATCAATCGCCGTCAGCGCGTCGTTCTCGCGGCACAGCCCCTGCGCCCGCAGCAGGAACTCCCGGCTCACCGCAATCGCCTCGCGGTTCATCATGATCGGCTCAGCCCAGAAACCCGCCACCCGCCGCCCCCGGCTCGCGAACGCCGCCTCCAGCCCCGACATGTCGTTCGGCTCCACGCTCACGGCTTCCACCCCGCCCACCAGTCCTGGCCACATCCCCCGCAGCCACTGCGCCACCATATCCGTCCCGTGGTAATTCCCCGCCAAAGTGATAATCGCCGGCTTTCCCAACTTCACCCGCCCCGCGTCCTTCGCATAGCGCGCCAGCATGATCTTCAGCGCCGTCGAGCACGCCACGCTCCCCGTACATACCCCCAGGAGCGCCCGGTCCAGCCCCGCCTCTCCCGCCAGCCCCGTCATCTCGTCCGCCAACTGCTTCACCGGCTGGCTTGGGATATTCGAGTGGTTGTCCCACACCACGCCCACCCGCGTCGCGTCTTCCATCAGTCTCACCAGCTCCGGCGGATTGTACCCCCACGTCATCTGATAGTGTCCGCTCGTGCAATCCAGCATCACCCGTCCCTCTTCCGTCACGTAAAACATCCCCGCCCCAGCCAGCAGGTCTCCCCCGCAAGGCTTGCCCCCGCCATACGACGCGGGAAAAGCCCGCTTGTCATGCCCCGGCCTCCTCAGCCCCAGACCCGCGACCTTTTCACCCACCAGCCCCAGCAGCTCCCCCTCCGTCCGCGAAACCAGAAACTCCCGCGCCGCGCGCGCCGCCCCCGCAAACTCCGAGCCCAAAACCGCCTCGCACGTCATCTCCATGTCCAACTCTCCTTTCGGCCCGCCACGGCGCCGCTCCATCGCTCATCCACGGGGCAGGGGGCGCGCCCCTCCCAACAACCTCCGTCCATTCCGTCCATTCCTGCATATCATCCGCGCCGTTCCCCACGGACGTCCGCCGTCATCAGTGTCATCGTGAGAACGGCGTTGCCGTTCGTCTCCACCCCTCACCCTCCGCCCCTCCCGTTCTCCCGGTAATACCTCAGCCCCTCCACAAACGCCTCCATGTTCTCCCACGGCACGCCCGGAGCAATCGAGCTGCTCGCCGCCAAAAACAACCCCGCCTTCGGCCCCTTGTCCACCAGCCACCGCATCTGCCGCCTCACGTCCTCCGGCTTCCCGTGCGGCAGCGTCGTCGTCACCGACACCCCAGCCCAGATAATCAGGTCCTCCCCATCCCGCGTCTTCATCCCGCAGATGCGCTCATAATCCATCCCGTCCTCATACTGAAACCCCTGGAACCCGCTCAAGCCGCAATCCAGCAGCCGCGGAACCATCTCCATCAGATTTCCGTCGCAGTGCCAGATCAACCTCACCCCCTCGTCCACGAGCGGCTCAATGCAGCGCGCGAAATGCGGGAACCAGACCTTGTCCAGGCTTTCCACCCGCGCCAGCGTCCCCCGCGACGCCGCCATGTCGTGATCCAGCCGGTACAGCGGCGGCATCCCGCCCTCGCGATACGCCCGCGCCGCGGCCCGGTTGTTCAACAGCGCCGCCTCCCCCTGAAGCTTGAAATCCCGCTCCATCAGCTCCGGATACAGCGCATACGCCATGAAGTAGTTCGCGTACCCATACGCCCCGTAACGAAGATGGGGAAACCGGACAAAGGCGTATCCCGTCTTCAGCATCGTCGGCCCCACCTCTTCCTGGATTGCCCGCTCCTTGGCCACGATCTCCCGCGCCCTCGCCTCCTCGTCAAAGTCGCGAATCCCCCGCTCCAGCGCCGGAAACACGAACCGCTCCAGGTGCTCCGCCACCGCCTCCGGCGAATCAATCACCATCCCGTCCCGAACGATCTCCTCCGCCCCCGTGGTCGCGCCTTTCTTCGCTCCCTCATACCCGTGCCCGCCCATGCTCAGCGGGTTCTCCGGAATGAATTGGTCTATCGCGCACACGCCCACGTTGACCAGCGCGCGCAGATACACCTTGTGCGGATCGCGCTTGTAGTCCCCCGGCCCGGCGCCCGCCAGCCGCTCGATGTGCGCGTGCTCCATGGGATTGATGAACCACGCCGGAATCCCCTTCACCGGCCGCTGATACAGCGTGTCCAGCGCAAGCCGAGCCGTCTCCGTCGTCGGCGCGAACGGGGGCAGGATCGTCCTGGCCGCTGGCCGGGGTTGTCTCGCATTCGACATATCCGCTCCTCGCTCAATTAGCGGGGCAGGGGGCGCCCTTCCCAACAAACACGGGCCATCCCGTCCTCACTCCGCGTCCTGCGCCCTCCCTCGGTTCCCGGCGGCCGCAGCCTCGCGCGCCTTGGCCCAGCGTCCCTTCATCTCCTCGCTGTCCTCCACCGGCTCAAACCCCAGCCGCAGATACGTCCGGATCGCCGCCACGCGGAAATCGTCCGTCAACAGATAGATGTTCCGATATCCCGCGCCCAGCAGCCGCGCCACCGCCGCCGCCGTCGCGCACCCGCCCAGCCCGCGCCCCCGGTGATCCGGATCCGACGCCACCCACCCCACCTC
>CAYYEE010000588.1:0-3036 GCA_964470775.1 uncultured Planctomycetota bacterium
CGGCGCGCTGGAGGCGATCGCACGGCTCAACCAGTGGGGCTGGCGGGTGGTGGTCTGTGTGGTGGTGTGGGGGATTCCGCTGAGTTCTTCGATGAACTGGCGGAGGGCTTTGGGCATGTCGGGTTGTGTGGGCTGGCTTTGGGGGCGCGTGGACTGGGGTTGAGAGCTGCGCCTGGGGGCCTGGCCTTGGCGTTTGGACTCTTTGATCTTTTTGTTGATCCAGTTGATGCCGTTGCTGATGGCGGCGAGGGCGAGGAAGATCAGGAAGACGATGGCGTCGCCACCATCGCCGGCGGCCAGGACATGGGTGAGCACGATGTTCAGCGCCTCCATGACGGACAGGCGAAGACCTGTCCGTCGGGGTGCAGGGGATTAGGTGTCACGGCTGCTTGGGCTGCTGGGGCGGCGTAGAGATGGATTGGCGCATCTCCGTGTCGGCCTGAAGGTTGCGGAGCTGGTAGTAGTCCATGACGCCAAGGTTGCCTTCGCGGAAGGCTTGGGCGATGGCTTTGGGGATTTCGGCTTCAGCAAGGGCGACTTTGGCGCGGTTTTCGATGAGTTCGGCGCGCATTTCAGCTTCGCGGGCGATGGCCATGGCGCGGCGGCCTTCGGCTTTGGCCTGGGCGACGCGTTTGTCGGCCTCAGCTTGCTCGGCTTGCAGCTTGGCCCCGATGTTCTCGCCCACGTCGACATCCGCAATGTCGATGGAGACGATTTCGAACGCCGTGCCTGCGTCGAGGCCTTTGGCGAGCACGGTGCGGCTGATGAGGTCTGGGTTTTCGAGGACTTTCTTGTGGGTGGCGGCGGAACCGATGGTGGTGACGATGCCTTCGCCGACGCGGGCAATGATGGTTTCTTCGCCGGCGCCGCCGACGAGGCGGTCGATCTTGGCGCGCACGGTGACGCGGGCCTTGGCGCGGACCTGGATGCCGTCCATGGCGACGGCGTCAACGGTGCCGCGGCCTTTGTTGGGATCGGGGCAGTCGATGACGATGGGGTGGACGTACTCCTGGATGGCTTTGAGGATGTCGCGGCCGGCGAGGTCGATGCCGCAGGCGCGCTGGAAGGTAAGGGGGACGTCGGCTTTGGCGGCGGCGACCATGGCGGCGACCACGTGGAGGACGCGTCCGCCGGCGAGATAGTGGGCTTCGAGGGCGTCGGTGGTGAGGGCGATGCCGGCTTTGGCGGCGGTGATGCGTGCGCGGACGATCTGGCTGGCGGGGACGCCGCGCAGGCGCATGGCGATGAGGTTGACGATGCTGACGTGGCAGCCGGAGACCATGGCCTGAATCCACAAGCCGCCGTAGGTGAAGAGGAAGATGAGGAAGACGATGAAGACGACGATGCCGGCGAGGACACCAAGGACCTTGAGAGCGTCGGCTTCGGCAAGGGTGAGGAGGGTGGGGTTGAGAAGGGCTTGAGGCACGGCGGGTCTCCTTGTTTCTGAAGGTCTACATCTTCACGGCCCGCACAACGATCCGGTTGCCTTGGACTTCGGTGGCTTGGATGCGGGTGTTGGCGTCTATGATCTCTCCGTCGCTGACGACGTCAATGCGGCGCGGTCCGAACTGGCCGATTCCCGCGGGGCGAAGGGTAGTGACCGCCACGCCTTGCTGGCCGAGAAGGGAATGCAGGCTTTCCAGTTGTTGGGTGTCGTTTTCGACCGTGGCTTTGACGGCCAAGGCCGGTCCCAGGAACTTGGCCCATACTATCAGGAAGGCGGGGGCGGACACAACGGCGACGACGGTAAGGATGGCGCCGGCGGTGTTATTGCCCTGGGAAAAGCTGAGAACAATGCCGGCGATGACGCCGACAAGACCGATGAGGCCGAGGATGACGCCGGGCATCATCATCTCGGCGATCATGAGGGCGAAGCCGACGCCGAAGACGATATAGGCGGTGTAGGGGGATGCTTCCTGCGAGGCTTGGGCTAGAAGCATGGTTTGTGGCATCCGTTTTCGAAAGAGGTCCCTGCGTCAGGCGCGGCCCACGGTGATCCGGTTGCCGGCGACTTCGATGACCTTGATGGGCGTGTCTTTATCAATCCATTCGCCCTGGGTGACGACTTGGAGGACTTCGCCTCCGATGTCGGCGCGTCCGGCGGGGCGGAGCATGGTGAGGGTGACGCCTTCGCGTCCGGCCAGGCTGCGCAGTTCCTGGGTTTCGGCGGTGTAGCCTTGCTCGTTGCTGACGGCTTGGACGAGGACGAAACGGCGCAGCAAGGGGGTGTTGGGGGAGAATCGGATCAAGGTCATGGCGAGGATGATGGCGGCCAGGCAGCCGCCGATGACGACGCCGATGCCCTCGACGGTGTCTTCCCATTGAAAGGCGTAGCGGGGGAAGGTGAAGTCCTGGAAGGCCAGGACGAGGCTGGCGAGCATCATGAGGGCGCCGGTGACGCCGATGACGCCGAAGCCTGGGATCAGGAATATCTCGACGGCGAGGAGAGCGGCGCCGACGCCGAAAAGGGCGATTTCGAGGACGTCCGCCTTGCCGACCATGAACTTGGCGAAGAAGAAGAGGACGAAGCAGGCGATGGCGATGGTTTCGGGCACGCCGAAGCCTGGGGTCTGGAAGGCGAAGTAGGCGGCGGCCAAGCCGGCGAAGATGAGCAGGCCGGTGAGCCAGCTGGAGTTGAGAAAGTCGATGAAGGTCTCGGCGCGGGTGAAGCCGAGGGTTTCGACCGTGGCGCCCTGGGCGCCGAAAAAGCGAATGACTTCGTTCTCATTGTCCACGAGTTTGCGTGCGATGCCGTAGCGCAAGGCTTCCCCGGCAGTGAGGGTGAGGAGCTTGCCGGGCGTGTTGACGACCTGCTCCGAGGTGACGCGCTCCCAGAAGGGGGATTTCTTGAGCTCCTCGATTTCGCGGTGGGTGACGTAGACCGGGGGGCCGTCTTTGATTTCGAGGCGGGAGACGCCGATTTCGGGGTCTACCATGGCTTCGCAGAGGGCGACGGGGTAGCCGTTTTGCTCGGCATGGGTGCGGAAGACGGCGCGGGTGGGGGAGACGATCTTCTCTGGGGCGGGGGCGATTTTG
>CAYYEE010000589.1:0-3022 GCA_964470775.1 uncultured Planctomycetota bacterium
CGAAAGCCGCTTGTTCAGCCCCTCCCCCTCGCGGATGCGCGCCACCCACGTCATCAGCATCGGCCAGAAGAACGACGTGCACACCGCATAGCCGCCGTTGAACACAAACGCCCAGAACAGCGACCCGCAGAAGTGCACCAGCATCGTCCCCGCCAGAATTCCGAACAGACTGCACGCCACCGCCACCTTCGGCGCCACCTGGTTCGCCAGCGGCCGCGCGAAGTTGCACCCCAGGATATAGCACAGCGCCCACAACGCCGTGAACCCCCCGATCTGCGCCCCCGACGCCCCGTACCGCTCCCGCAGGTAAAACGTCATCGCCAGCCCCAAAGCCCCCATCGCCGTCGCCGCCACAAACGCCACCGCGCACGCGATACTCGTGCGCCCCAGCGCCAGCCCCGCCGTATCCGGCCTCACCATCCCCCGACCGCCGCCTAGCATCGCGCAACCCGCCCTTCACCCACGGCCGACCGCGGACAAACCCGCCCCCGCCCAAAGTGGGAAACAGCGGAGACAGGCCCAGCGGCCCACGGCCGCGAAAACCAACATTCTACCCCCGCCCGCCCCCCGCGGCCAAGAGCCCCAAACAAAACAACCCTGTCCTTGCCCACCTATGTCCCCGTCCCCTCGGCCCCTTTCCGGTTGCCCCCCTACTTCCCCACCTTCTCCGCCAGATCAATGAACAGCCCATACACCGCGCTGTCCTCCGGCTTTTTCTCATTGATCTGCGCGAACTTCAACGTCTGATTGTTGGGCCGGCCCGACGAGTAGTAATCCACCGCCCCGCCCGCGTCCAGCAACACCGACCAACTGAAGCACCCGCTCTCCCAGTGATGATAACGGTTCCCGCCTCCCTGCCCCTGCACGGCCTTGCCCATCCCCACATACCGGTCCACGCCGTCCAGGTCCACCAGCCACGCCATGGCCTGCATCGAGGCCGCGCCCTGGCTGAGGCCGTCGGACTGGTACGTATCTGAGCCGGCGCGGTCAATCAGCAGGCCCACGGCCTCGTCCCACGCCGCGCCCTGCGCCGCCGCGGTCATGGCCCAGTACGTGTCATCGCCCGCGTCGTCCGCCAGGATGCCGATGCTCTGATGACACCCGAATCCCTGCGCGTAACGGTTGCCGTAGTAGAGGTCGTTGCCGGCCTTGTCATAGAGGATGCCCATCCCCCAAAAATACGCGCCGCCCTGGCTGAACTCGCCTGCCTCGTAGCGGTCGGCGCCGCCCAGGTCGCACAAGACGCCAATGCCCCCCGTGTCGCACATGCGCACGCCAAATCCCACGCCCTGGCTGAAACCGCAATACACCGCCGCCGTCCCGTACGCCGAAGGCGCCGGCCCGTTGGCGCGATACAAGTCGCGCCCGTTCTCGTCCAGCAACAACCCGAATCCCTTGGGCCCGCCCAAGCCCTGGCAAAGGATGGAGCCCTGATAGACATCGCTCTCCTTGCCCAGGTCCACAATCATCCCCGCGCCATAAAACCCCGCGCCCAGCGACACCGCGCCGCCGCTGTAAGTGTCCGCGCCGCCGCGGTCCACCAGCAACCCCACCCCCAGCGCCCCCACCCCGCACGCCATGGCCCGGCCCTCGTAGCGGTCCACGCCGCCGTGATCCGCCAGCACGCTCACGCCTAACAACCCCATGGCCGGCCCGCCCGAGAGGCTCAAGTACCGGTCGTTTCCGGCCAGGTCCACCACAAGCTGCGCCGCTGGCCGCGACGCGTTGGAGTACGTGTAGGTATCGTCTCCGCCCGGGTCTATCACCACGTCCAACCGCGATAGATCATAGTGATTCGCCCCGAACCCGCCATACACAAACCACCGCCCCCCCACATGACGCGCCGCCAACACCTCGCCCCTCACCGCTCCCGCCAGCTCCGCCGGCAACGGCGCCGAGCGGAACAGCTCCGCCTGGGGCGCCTTGCCCGGCAGCGCCGCGCCCGCCAGCGCCGCGGCCGAAGCCAGCAAGTCCGCGTAGTCCGCCTTCATGGTCTCGCGCATGGCCGCCAGCAACCGCCCCGCTTCCGGATGCGCCATGAGGTACTTGTTCTCGCCCAGGTGATTCAGCAGCTCGCGCAGGTCCGCCGCCAGCGTGGCCTGGCGCTCCTTGGGAATGGCCGCGAACGCCTTGTCGCGCAGCGCCCCAGCCTTGGCCACAGCCGCCTCTGCCCAATCCAGCGCCTTGGCCGGATCAGAGAAATCGGGCCCCTCCCCAAGCTCCGGCGCCGCGACGTCCAGATTCGCCGCCGCCTCCACCAGCGCCAGCCGCGGATCCTTCGCCACCCCAGGCAAAGGGTCCGTAATCCGCTGCTGCAACTCCGCCAGCCGCGTCGGCCGCGCAAAACCATACGCCACGCGCCGCAACAGGTGATGCCCCAGGTTCCGCCGCAGACACCCCGCTAGATACCGCTTCAGCCCGTCCACAGGCCGCCGCAGCCCCTGCTCATCCACCTTCGCCTCAATCGTCTTCTCCAGCAACGTGGCGCCTGCCGGCAGCGCAACCACCTCGTCAATCCCCTCCAGCCAAGACTCGGGCCGGTGGAACTCGCACGGCCCCACCCACTCCGACTTGGCCGCGAGCACAAGCCTCAGCTTCGCCTCTCGAGTCCCCTTGCCCGGCGCAGGCGTCGAACTATTCGGATCTCCCTCAGTGTAGCGCACGGAGAGAACAAGCGCGTCGCCTGGCTTGGCCTCGGCCACGGTCCGCTGAAACTCAGCGTATCCCATAGGCCGGCCGTTCACCGCCAGGATCAAGTCCCCCCGCCTCAGCAGCGAAGACGCCAGCCCCTGCGGCTGCAGCGGACCCGGCAACACCCAGCTCACGACCAACGACTTCCCGGGCTCGTAGTCGCGCGCCACAAGCCCCGCGTAAGGCGTCTGCGCCAGCGGCCGCTCCGCAGCCGCCGCGCCCGCCAGCATCGCCGCCGCCACAACGGCAAACACACGCCCAGCCATAATCACCTCTCCGGGAAAAGCCCTCGCCCCCCCTATGCGTCCCATGGGTCCCATGCGCCCCGCCC
>CAYYEE010000590.1:0-3020 GCA_964470775.1 uncultured Planctomycetota bacterium
CCAGCACCGCCGGATTCACCTGATAGAACCCCCCCGCCGGAACAACCACCTCCACGCCCAGCACGCGCTCATGCAGCCACATCTCCGGCGCCTCTCGAAACGCCACCACCTCGCCCTTGGCCGAACGCCGCAACACCAGCCCCGCGCCAGGCTCCTGGGCCGGCGCCTTGGGCCACGCGCCGCTGCGCGACAGCCCCCCCAGCGTCCGGTTCAAGTCCTCATGCCCCAACGCGCAACGCTCGATGGCCGTCACGGTCCGGTTGTCCATGGCCGTAAACCCCCACCCCTTCGCCCGCCCCTTCTCCAAAATCGGGCTCAGCGTCAGCTTGTTGCGATAGCCATAGACAGACTCAACGGCCCCGCCCCCGGGGACATGTTGCGGAAGCCCGCCAGCGGCGGGATCGCAACGTGTCCCCCGAACAAACCCCTCTGTCCCAGGCGCCTCCACCTCCGGCGCCCCCTTCATCCCCGCCACCCGCGCCAGCAACTGCTCCAACTGCCCCCTCTTCAACCGCGCCTCCTCCCCCGCCGTCACGTGCTGATACCGGCACCCCCCGCACACACCGTAATACGGACACGCCGCCGCCTCGCGCCCCTCCCCCGGCGCCACAATCTCCACAATCTCCCCGCGCCAGAACCGCGGCCGCCGCTCCGTCAGCCGAACCCGCGCCACATCGCCAGCCGCCGCGAACGGCGCGAACACCGCCATCCCATCCGGCAGCCGCGCCACGCCATCCCCGCCGTACGCCACGTCGTCAAAGCGGACCTCCACAACCTCGCTCAACGGCCGCGCCTCCCGCCCTTCAGCCTCAGCCTCACGCTCCCGCCTTCCGCCAGCTCGCGCCCCACCTCCACCTCCCCCGCGCCCGCCAAGGCCAGCCGCTTCAGCCCCAACCGTCCGCTCAAAACCTTCAGCGCCACCTCCACCCCGTCGCGGCCCGGCTTCTGCTCCACAACGCCCCACGCCTCGCCGTTGGACCAGAACCACGTCGCCTTAGCCTTGGCCGCCGCGAACTCCATGCGCCCCGTCACCCCGTCCCACTGGAACCCCGTCAGCGCCAGCACCGCCCCCCAGCTCGCCATGGACCGCGCATAGTGCCGCCCGCACTCCGGCTCGTCGAACGGATTCCGCTTCCGCCCGTCGTGCCGCTCGCGCACCGCCCCGATCACCCGCAGCCCCTCCGCCGTCATGCCCTCGTACAACATGTGAATCCCCGCCGTGTACTCGAAACCCGTCATAACCTCCGTCGTGTACGGAAACGGCTTGCGCGGCCGCCGCCCCAGCGGATACGTCGCCATCAGCAACGCCGACTCGTCGCCCGCCGCAAACGTCCGCATGAAGTTGAAATGCCCCCACATCCCGCGCCGGAAGTTGTACTTCATCACGCTGCGCAGCGTGGCGCGCTCGTGGCCGCGGTCGATCAGCCGGCCCAGCCCCATAATCCGCGCCATCAGCGGCCCCACGAGCTGGTCCACCAAACACCCCGCCCCAAGCTGGAAGTCCGGATCGCTCAGGTCGCGCGCGCCCATCGTCGGGTGCCGCAAACCCTGCGCCACAGCGTCCGGCGACGCCGGCGGCCGAATCTCGTGCTCGTAATATTCGCCGTTGAACAGATGCGCGTCCATCCACGCGCTGCCCTTCTCGAACAACGCCCGGCACTGCCCTGCAAAGCCCTCCTCGCCCACCGCCCGCGCCATCTCCTCCGCTGCACGCAACGCCCCCAGATACCACCCCGTCATCTGCGGGTTCGGCCCATAGTACTCCACGTCCATGGTGTTGTGCTGCGCCCCTTCCATCACCCCGTCCCGGTCCGCGTCCCACCCCCCCTCGATCCAGCAGAACTCCAGCGCCTTGCGCGCCTGCGGCCACAGCCGCCGCAAAAACCCCTCGTCGCCCGACAGCCGCCACTCGCGGTACAACTTCATTACGCACCCCATCTGCCCGTCCGCCGCGGCCACCCCCCATTCCCGCGCCCGGCTCAGCGGCAAGCTCACGCGAAACGACATCAGCCCCCGATCATCCGTCGCGTGCAGGAACTCCACCTCCCGCATCCCCCGCGCCAGCAACCCGAAGAGGAACGGCGTCGCGTGCTCATAGTTCCAAACGTGCGTGCACGACCCGTGGCAGCACCCCCTCTTGTCCGAGCAACCCTCCCACCCGAACAAAAACCCGTCATCCGTGCGAAAACACGTCTGCGACCTCAGCGCCGCCAAGTTGAACAGCGCCGCCTCCTTCACCACCTCCGGCAGGTCGCTGCCGCACACCGCCGACACAAACGCCACCGTCTTCTTCTCCAGCGCCGGCAACTCCGCCGCCACCGCCTCCGCCACGTCCCACGCCGACGCGTACCGCGTGGCGTACCAGTTGCCCACGCGCTCCGGCGCCGGACAACACCCCCCGCCCTCAGCCTTGGGCGGCGTCCACGTCATACGGTTGGGGAAACGCCACGCCAGCAAAAACGTCACGCTCCGCCTCCCGCGCGCCGGAATGGCGAACTTCACCGCCAGCGACGCCTGCGGCTGTTCCGTCTCCGGCCGCTCCCGGTCCTCCACCGCCCCGTCCGCGCCGAAATCGTCCCAAAAATCCAGCAACCCCATCCCCCACCTCTCCCCCAGCCACGACGCCCGCCACGTCACCCCGCGCTCCGCCGTCGTCACCAGCGCCATGTCCCCATACTGCTCCGACGCAGGGTCCACCCCGCGCGAACTCAAATACATCCCCCGGATCGCCCCGGTCTGCCGCCACTCATTGACGTTCGCCTTGGCCTCTCCCCTTTCCCCGTCCCACCCAATGATGTTGCGCAGGTTGCCGCACACCGCCGCCTCCATGCGCCGCCCTGTCTTGTTGGTCAACACGAACCGCAACACCGCCACCGGCAAGCCGCTCCTCTCCGCGTCGCCGGGAATCAGCGGGTTGAACGCCTCGATGCGCGCCTCCACCGGCATGTCCGGGTCCGAAAGCTCCACCTGCGCCAGCGGATACGCCGCCGAAAACACACACCGCCGGAACCGCGACAACC
>CAYYEE010000591.1:0-3017 GCA_964470775.1 uncultured Planctomycetota bacterium
CGAGTTCTCCTTCAAAGCCAAGGAGTCGCTCCACCGCGAGGCCAAGGCGTCCATCGGCCGCGCCGCCGCCGCCCTCGTCGAGCCCGGTTCCGCCGTGTTCCTCGACACCGGCACCACCACGCTCATGATTGGCCGCGAGCTCCGCGCCGCGCGGCCCGGCGTCATCGTCACCATCAACCTCTGCGTCGCGTCCGAGTATGTCGGCCAGACCGGCGTGCGCGTCCTGCTCCCCGGCGGACAGGTCAGCGCCCTCTCGCCCGACGTCTACGGCGAGTGGACCGTCGAGACGCTGTCCAACGTCACCGTGGACACCGCGTTCCTGGGCTGCGACGCCGTGGACCCCGCGGACGGCTTCTACTCCGTGGACCCGCAAAGCGCCGCCGTCTCGCGGCTCATGCTCGCGCGCAGTCGCGCCGCCTATCTCGTGGCCGACAGCTCCAAATTCGGCCGCCGCGCCATGTGCCGCATCGCGCCGCTCAACCGTCTCAAAGGCGTCGTGACAGACCGGGCGCTCCCCACGGACCAACGCAAGTCGCTCAGGAAGCTCGGACTCCAAATCATCACCGAACCCGACGAAAGGAAAACGCAATGACAGACCGCGCATGGTGGCGAGAGGGACTCGGCCCCCTGCCGCGCATGGTGGCGCCCCCGCCCGGCCCAAAGTCGCGCGAGTTGCACGCCCGCGCGGCCAAAATCATGAAGGGCTACTCCTCCCAGGTCAAGCTCTTCCCCGTGTGCTTCGAGAAGGGCTTCGGCGTCACGCTCACGGACGTGGACGGCAACACCTACATCGACTTCTCCAGCGGCATCTACGTCACCACCCTGGGCCACTGCCACCCCAAGGTCACCGAGGCGATACAAAAGGCCGCCGGCACGCTCATGAACTGCCACGACTTCACCACGCCGGTCAAGACCAGACTGCTGGAGCTGCTGGTCAAGGTCCTGCCCGGCGACCTCAACGGCGTGCAGCTCTACGACTCCGGCTCCACGGCCGTGGAAGCCGCCATCCGCATCTCGCGCGCCGCCACGGGCAAGTGCGAATTCCTCTCCTGCTTTCGCGATTTCCACGGCAAGACCGGCCACGCCGTCAGCCTCGCGCGCATGAACCCCACCAACGGCGCAGGCCGCGCCCAGGGCTTCTACATGGTCCCCCGGCCTGACCCTTACCGCCCCCTGTGGACCAAGCCCGCCGGCGAGATCGACACCGACGCCTACATTCGCTTCTACGACGATTTCGTCAAAGAGGGCACGACAGGCCAAGTAGCGGCGATTGTGCTCGAACCGATCCAAGGCTGGGCCGGCTCCGTCTTCCCGCCCGACGACTTCTTCCCCAAGCTGCGCGCGTGGTGCGACAAGCGCGGCGTCCTGCTTGTGGACGACGAGGTCCTATGCTGCATGGGCCGCACAGGCAAGTTCCTCTGCGCCGAACACTGGGGGGTGGTTCCCGACGTCGTCACTCTGGGCAAAGGCTTCGGCAACGGCTTCCCCGTGACAGCCGTAGTCTGTCGCGAACCGCTCAAGGAAAGCTTCGAAGCCATCAGCGCCTCCACCTCCTACGGCGGCAACCCCATGGCCTGCGCCGCCGCGCTGGCCTCCATCGAGGTCATCCTCGAAGAAAACCTGCTCGAAAACGCCATGCGCCTCGGCGACTTCTTCACGCGCCGCCTGGCCGCCATGAAAGCCGCCCACCCCATCGTCGGCGACGTGCGCTGCAAGGGATGCCTCATGGGCGTCGAGCTGGTCAAAGACCGCGCCACTAAGGAACCCTTCGACGAGGCCGGCAAGCTGGTGTATCAAAAGGCGTTCGCCAAGGGCCTCGCCTGGATCCCGGCCGGCCACATCCTGCGCATGAGCCCTCCCATCATCATGGACGAGCCGGTCGCGGCCAAGGCCATGGACATCATCGACGAAAGCATCGGCGAGACGGAGCGCGAATTGGGTTACGGCCAGACCAGAGCCGGCCGCGGAGCGAAGCCATGACATGGACAGCGAACAGCGTTCTCGCCGGCTGGGCCGCCGAAGACATCACCCCCTCCAAGCCCGTTGAGTTGTGCGGCCAGTACTACCAGCGCGTCTCCACCCATGTGCGCGACCGGCTCTTCGCAACGGCGCTTGCGCTCGAATCCGCCCAGCGCGGCCCCGGCAAGGCCCAGGCCATCCTCATGTCGGTGGACCTGGTGAGCGTCAACCGGGACCTGTTGAAAGATCTCCGCTCCCGCCTTCGCCTTTCGCTGCCCGGCTTCGACGCTTCACGCCTCATTCTCAACGCCATCCACACCCACAACGCGCCTCCGGCCAAAGCCCTGTTCAACTGGTGGACGCCCGACCCGCGCGCCATCACGGCCGAGGAGTACCGCCCGCTCCTCCTCGACGCCATGGAGCGCGCCGCCGTGGCCGCTTGGAAAAGCCGCGCGCCCGCCGGCGTCGCCTCGACCCTCGAACACGCCACCGTGGGCCATTGCCGCCGCGCCATGTACGCCGACGGCTCGGCCGAGATGTACGGCCGCACGGACCGCCCCGACTTCATCGGCATGGAAGCCGGCGAAGACTCCGGCGTGGACCTGCTCTTCTTCCGAGACGGACGCGGCCAGCCCACGGGCGTGGTCGTCAACCTCGCCTGCCCGGCCCAAGTCATGGAAGCGACCTATTGCGTCACCGCCGACTACGTGGGCGAAATGCGCCGCAATCTGCGCCAGCGATTCCCAAAAGACTTCCACGTGCTCGCGCAGATCGCCCCGGCCGGCGACCAGTCGCCCCGCGACCTGGCCCGCAACTATCGCGGCGAGCCCGATATGTGGAACGAGTCCGGCGTGGTCGAAGTCGGCCGCCGTCTGGCCGAGGCCGTTGAGCGCGGCTTCGCCAGCGTATCGCCCGCCCGCGTGCGCCGGCTCCCCTTCCGCCACACCGTGGCCAGCGTGCGCCTGCCCCTGCGCCGCGTCTCGAAGGCCGAAGTCCGCCAAGCGCGCCGCGTCCTCAAGGACCTGCTGGCCAACGAGCCCAAGGACCCGCGCTCCCCT
>CAYYEE010000592.1:0-3014 GCA_964470775.1 uncultured Planctomycetota bacterium
GGGGAGGGCGTTTGAGGGAGGGGCCTTGAGGGGAGGCGGGGGCGGAGCAAGGTCCGGTGGAAAGAGGTCAGAGAGCAGAGGTCAGGGAAGGCACCGAAGGGGTGGCAAGGGGGCGTTGCGGGGGCGAGGGGGCGGGGAAGCACAGCCTTAAGCACACCGGCGCAAGGCCGGTGGATGGGGCGGGGAAGGGGCGGAGGTGGTGCGGGGAACAGCCACACGGACGAACACGGACAGACATGGACGGTTGACGGTTGAAGGTTGAAGGCACGCAAGCGGGGGCGATGGTTTTTCCTGACCTCTGGCCTCTTTCCTGCCTCTTTATTTCCGCGCCCTATTTCGGGCGGGCGGGTTTGATGCGGCGCCAGAGGGGGCCGAGCCGGTCTTTTTGCGGCGTTTTTTCAGCCGCTTCATCCAGCCCGATCTCCGGGGCATCGGCTTGTGGGGGCTCCTGCCAGACCCGCACAGGGGGGCGGGGCTGATGGTCCTCCGCCTGCTGCAGGCGGCGGGCTTCGCGGATGGCGGCTTGCTCCGCGCTGAGCAGCGGCACGGTCAGGGTCAGGCCTTCGGGGAAGGTTTGGCCGGGTATCAGCTCGAAGATGGGGCGAATGATTTTCTCCACCGCAAAACCGTCCTTGTAGATGGCGCACGTGAGGTTGACGACGAGTCCCCCGTTTTCCAGAAGGCTCCACCACACGAGGCCGACGGGCGCCCAGAGCCGCCAGTCCTTGTGGAGATACGTTCCGGGGGCATCTTCCATGCTCTCTTGGGCCATGCCGATGGTGAGCGTCAGCGGCGTCTTTCCGAATTCTCCGCCCACGGAGCCGTCGGCATTCAAGGTGTAGATGGAGGCTTCCGATGGCAGTGAATCTAGGCTCAAGATGAACTGGGCTTCCGGCCGGGTGGGGCGGATCATCTGGAAGAGGGCTGTCTGTTGCGCGGGTGGCGCATCTCCGCAGTTGCAGATATGACGCCGGACTTTTTCAGGGGCATAGCCCGCGCGCTCCAGAATGGCATTGAAAAAGAGGTCTCCGTTTGGCGCGATTTTCCAGAGGTTCGGATGCTTGTCGGCCCAGAGGCGCCAGTTCACGATTTTGCCTTCCGCGTCGCGCTCGGGGGCGAAGCCGATGCGGCAGACCAGCGGCGTTGTGCTGATGGGCGGGCCGGCTTTTCCCTGTGCGTCGAGCGCGTGAATCCGGGCCGGGCCGGTGGCGCAATCAATCGTGATGGTTGTTCCGGCTTGCGCGGATGTCGGCCGCTTGAAGACGACGGTCTTTTGGTGGCGCCGGGCGGGCGGCGCCGACTTTCGGGGGAAGGGGCGCTTTCCCAGACTGGCGGGGAGCACCCAGGAGCCGCTAAAGCGCTCCTGTTCATAGCCTTCTTTTCGCAGGATGAGCGCCGGGGTTCTGAAGGAGATTAGATCACGGTTGTGGCCGAACATCAGGGGGGCGCCCTTGTTGACATAGCACCGCCAGTCACCCATGCCAGACCGGCCGCCGGCATCGCTCTTGGGGACGCGCTCCAGGCGGGCCGTGAGGGTCAGCGGTGTTGTGCCGAGCCGCATGTCGGCGCCCGTCTGCTGCGGGAGGAATATCCCGGCGCCCGAGGGATCGGAGTGGATGACGAAGGTGAAAATGGTTCCGCCCTTTTGGCTTGCGAGTTGCGGGGGGTGCGGGAGGGCGCCGAAATCCTGATGGCGGGTTTGGCAGCCGGCAAGGCCCAGAAGCGCGAGCAGGGCCCATGTGACGCGCAGCTTGTCCATCGTTCTCTTTCTCCGCCTTTCCTAAAAACGATATGCCGCCGAGAAGGACAGGTGGGGCTTTCCCTTCTCGTTCTGCCGGTCTCCTTCGATGGTCTGGATGGGTGTGGCGAGGTCGAAGCGCACGGGGAATTCCTCGGCCTGAATCAGCGCGCCAATGCCCCAATTGCTGACGGGCCCGTCGCCCGAAAAGGAATAGGCGTCCATGCTGACATCGCCGACATCGGCGTAGATGGCGATATCGAGCCAGCGGAGCAGCGGAATCCGGTATTCAGCGGTTGCCCACCAGGCGCTTTCGCCGCCGATGGGGCGTCCGGCTTCGTCCAGCGGGGAGACGGAGTGATACTCAAATCCGCGCAGGTTGCGGCTTCCGCCCAGATAGGTTCGCAGCGGCAGCGCGACTTCGTCCGTGCCGCCGTACGGGTCCACGCTCGTTATGCCGCCGCGGAGGCTCAGCACATGGCGGAAGATGGGGCTCAAGAAGAGGGAGGCGCCGACCTCGGTTTGGATGACGTCCGTATCGCCGCCCAGCGCCTGAGCGCCGAGGCCGAGACTGGCGCGCAGGCGCGCGCCTCGCGTGGGGCGGATGGTGCGGTCGGTGTAGTCCATGTTCCAGGCAAAGAGCCAGGAGGTCAGGAGCAACTCCTGATTGTTCAGCAGCGAGGGCTCCATGAGCGGCTCGCCGGTTTCTTCCAGGTTGTACACATCATACCCGCTCACGCCATAGCCGGTGGAGAGCATTTGGCGGCGTCCCAGCGGATGGGTGACGAACAGACTGGCATGATAGGTTTGCTGGTCGTAATAGTCGCTGATGGTCTTGCTGTCCTCGTAGGAGGCTTGAATGTCCAGGCTCCAGCGGCTGTCCAACAGGCGCGGATTTCGGATGGCGGCATCGCCCCGGATGGCCTCCGTGCCGAGCGTCAGGCCCAGATTGGCTTGCAGGGCTTCGCCGCGAAACGGCGGCGCCAGCGAGAGATTCTGCTCGATGAGATTCACCTGAAACGCGAACCCTTCGGCTTCTCCGTACACGACTCCCGTTTCGACGCGTCCGGTGCGGCGCTCGACCACCTCAACGCCCAAGTCGAAGAAGGGCAGGTCGGGCGCGCCTTGAGAGCTGACCTCGACCTGCGAAAACATCGGCAGCGCGGAAAGGCGCGCCATCGTTTCCTGCATGGCCTCCAGCTCGAAGCGCTGCCCCGGCTGCAGGGCAATTTCGCGCCGTATGATGCGCTCCGCCGTGGTGGTGTTGCCGGAGATT
>CAYYEE010000593.1:0-2995 GCA_964470775.1 uncultured Planctomycetota bacterium
CGGTCGCGTCGGCATCAAGCCCTAGCCTCACGGCTCCCCAGCTCCCTGGCGGTTCTCTCACGACCGCGCGGCAAGGTCAGTACACCTCGCGCGTCGCCTCCACCACCCGGCCGTCCTTGTCCAGCGCAAACACCATGCGCTCCGTCATCGTCTGCTTCACCATGCCCATCTCCACCGGCATGTTCTGGCCAGGACGCGGAGCAGGACCCGGAACCTGGCGCATCTCCGTGCGCGTAAGCTCATACACCAGCGTCTTGGTCCCGCCCTCACCCTTCGTCACGCTGTTCGCCTGGCCAAACGTCCTCACCACGTCCGCCTCCGGCTTCCCGACCCAGCTCGCCATCCGCTCTGGGCCCGCCGCGCAACCCGCCAGCAAAGCCAGCGCCGCCACCCACGCGCACACAAACCCGCTCTTCATGATCGTGGTCTCCTCTCAGGCAACCATCCCCGGCCTTCCATTCGCGCCCCATTCTCCGTCCCCCAGCCCCTCCCGTCAAGACGCCCAAGCCGAAAAGTCTCCCCATTCTTGACGGCCATTTCTCACGGGTGCGCGTAGATTGCCGTTTGCGGCCCGTTCTGTGAGAGAAGCCTTTTTCGCATGTATCCCAGATGTCGTGAGCGCCAACAGTCCGCAAAGCGGTTGTATTCGGCCATTTGCGGCCATTTCGCCTGGAACGCGGGGAAATGATGGGGAGACTCCTCAAGCCCTGGACACCTCCGCCCCCCCCGCGCTACACTGCTCCCCGGGCGCCCGGCCGAGCGCAAAGCCCACGCCCGCCCAGAGGAGCCAACGTGAGCGGCATCAGCCTCAATTTCGACAACACCCACTTCGTCCACACGCGCGGCATGGAGGAAATGACCGAGGAGGCTTTGCGCGCGTCGGTGGATTTGTACGCGGGGACCCAGGTCCGCGAGATCATCTTCTGCGTCAATGCTCAGCGCGCGTCGTTCGACAGCGCGGTGTGGGAGTCGTGGCTCAGCGGCTTCGACGCCAAGGCCGGGCCGGAGCAGCCCTTGCTCGCGCCGCTGGACGCCAAGGCCCGCGAGGCCTTGCACAGCCGCCTGATGAAAGCCGCGGCCCTGCGCGAAAAAGGCATTGATCTGTTCGCGTGCCTGCTGGCGCGCGCGCGGGAGAAGGGCCTGTCCGCGTGGCTCAGCATGCGCATGAACGACATGCACTTCTCCAACCGCCTCGACCACCCCAGCCACTCCACTCTCTGGCGCACGCGGCCCGACCTGTGGCGCGCCGGCGGCCGGCCCGTGGCCACCGGTCTCGACCGCGCCTTCGACTACGCCCAGCCCGAGGTCTTTGACCACCACTTCGCCCTTGTCCGCGAAATCGCGGAGCGCTTCGACTTCGACGGCCTCGAGCTCGACTGGAGCCGCCACTTCCACTTCCTGCGCCCCGGCCACGAGTTGACCGACGCGCCCGTCCTGACGCGGTTCGTGCGCCAGACGCGTGAGCTGCTGCGCGACAAGGAGCGGCGCGCCGGCCGCGCCCTGCGCCTGGGCGTGCGCGTGCCCGAGACGCCCCGGACCGCGTGCGGACTGGGCATGGACGCCGTCCGCTGGGCCCGCGAGGGGCTGGTAGACATGATCGTGCCCACGCCGCAATGGTACTCCACGGACTTCAACATGCCTGTGGCGGAGTGGAAGGAGTGGCTCGACGGCACAGGCGTTCTCCTTGGCGCGGGCTTCGAACGCGCGGTGCAGCCCCACCTGCACTGGCCCCACGGCGGAATCCGCGAGCAACCCGCCAGCGCCGAGGTCGTGCGCGGCGCCGCCGCCACCTTCCTGCAACAGGGCGCGGACCGCGTCTATCTCTTCAACTACTTCGACCGCGAGACGTCCCAGCTTGGCGGCGCCCTCTACAGCGCCGGCGACCCCGGCATCCTGGCCGAGATCGGCGATCTCGACACGCTGGCCGGCAAACCGCGCCGCCATCTCGTGACGCACCAGGACGTGCTCGCGCCTGGCGAGCCGCCCAACAGCGTCCTGCCCCTGACCATCGAAGCCCCGGCGCCCGGCGGCGCGCGCCTGGCCCAGGTCCGCCTCATGACCGGTCCCCGCCCCACGCAGGGCCGCGCCACGATCTTCCTCGGCTTCAAAGACGCCGCCCCGCCCCAGGACATCGCGGTCTACGTCAACGGCCGCCAAGGCCAGCCCCTGGGCGAGCAGCCCGTCCCGCCCCCCGCGCCCGCCGCCCCGCCCCACGCCTGGGCTCTCCCCCTCGACGCCTTCCACGACGGCTACAACCTTCTCGAAATCCTCTCCGGCAGCCCCTGCGCCATCGTCTGGGTCGAAGCGCGCTTCGATCCGTGAGCGGCGCCTCTTCATCCGTCCCGGCCATCAAGTCCACCGGCCTCCCATGCCCCAGCAAGACCTCTTCAACAGCAACCCCGCCCAGCCCCGGGACGCCGCCCACGCCGGCGGCCTCGTGGTCCGCGAGACGCCCTGCAAGTCCATCCTAAACCGCGGCGGCATCAGCGACTACTCGCTCAACTGCTACACCGGCTGCGCCCACGCCTGCGTCTACTGCTACGCCCGCTTCATGCAGCGGTTCCACCCTCACGACGAGCCTTGGGGCGGGTTCGTGGACGTGAAGGTCAACGCGCCCGAAGTCCTCGAACGCCAGCTCCGCCGCGCCGAACCGGGCCGCGTCTTTGTCAGCAGCGCGTGCGACGGCTGGCAGCCGCTTGAGGAAAAGTGGCGCCTCACGCGCCGGTGTTGCGAGCTGCTTCTGGCGCGCGGTTTTGACGTCCACGCCCTTACCAAGAGCGACCTCATCCTCCGCGACCTGGACCTTTTCAAGAGCCGCGGCGGCAGTGTCGGCGTCACGCTCATCACGCTCGACGAAGACCTGCGCCGGCTGTGGGAGCCGGCCGCCTCTCCGATCGAGGCGCGCCTCCAGGTCCTGCGCGAAGCCCGCCGCCTCGACATAGAGACGTCCGTCATGCTCGGCCCGCTGCTCCCCTTTCTCTCCGACACCGAGGAT
>CAYYEE010000594.1:0-2990 GCA_964470775.1 uncultured Planctomycetota bacterium
CCTTCCAGCGGGTATGCCCGACGATGATGACGCCCTCGGCGTCCACGACGATGGGCTGGCGGAACCCGTATTCCCGGATGGACCGGGCGACCGCCTCGACCGCGCCGTCGTTGTCGCGGGGATTCTTGTCGTAGGGCTTGATGTCCGAAATCTTGCGAAGTTCGATTTTCATGACTCAATCCTCCTTCCGAAGTTGACCGAGGGTTGCGCTCCGCATCCTGCTTCGCGCCCTCCGGGCTTGCCTTTGGCAAGCGACCTCCGGCCATCCCTGGCCTCCGGTTGCGCCCCGTTCGCGCCAGGTTGCGCCGGGGCGCGACCTTTCCGTCGGGGCGGACGTTTCCACGACCTCTGCGCTCCGGTCGCGCCTGGGCGCGCCCCGTCGCGTCCCCCGGAGGCAGAAAACCGGACCGGCAAAACAAACTGTGGTGAACAAGGCGACCGTTCCCGCGCGCGTCTCGGCGCGTTCGGCGCGGCGGAGGAACCGCCATAAGAAGGGGAAAGAATAGGCATACGGGAACGAATAAGATGGCGCAACCCTTGCGACAGCAAGCGGTTATGGCCGTTCGGCTTTTCATTCATTCTTTCGCTGATGTATTCACAGACGCTTACACACGCGCGCGCGGGCGGATGTGCGGGTGTATAGGGGGAATTGGGGAAAGAATAGAGAGAGAGTTGTCTTTCTCTTTATTTATCAAGCACTTACGGCCGCCCGATTCTTTCCCCGACCGGGGGTGAAAGATAGGGAATTGAAAGATAAGATGTCCGCTCATGCCTCACCTGCCTGTTCCGTAAGCCGGTATTCAAGCGTCGGACGACCGCCATGTCCGACCTGGGGCGACTGCTCGATGGCAATGTCACCCTGTTGGAGGAGCGTGGAGACGAGTTCCTGGAAGCTCCGGGCGTCCATCTTCATTCGCTTGAGGAGCTTGCTGTGCGAGAGCATCTTGCCCGGCGCGGCGCGGAGCATCTGCATGGCTTTCAGGCAGTCGGCATGGAACGGGTTTACCGCCACATGGCTTCGCGCCATAAAGAGCATGCGCCGGGTCTGGTGCATGACGAACCGCGTCGCCCACTCGACGGCGGCAAGTCCGATGCGCGGCGACTCGTGGTTCTCGCTCACGGCGTGGATCAGCGCGAGCTTCCGGGTCTGCTCGCTCACCCGGCCCCAGACGGTCGTACCGACCGGGTCGCCCTTCTCCTCGGCGCGGGCGTACTCGTCCTCCGCTTCCAGCCGTGCTTCGACCAGGACGCCCTTGGCCTCCTCGGTCTGCTCGACAATGCGCGGGACGGGATGCCAGTTTTCGAGGTTACCGGTGCCGGGATGGAAGTCGGCCCACCACTTCGCCGTAGCAATAACCCGCGGCGGGATTCCCAATATGCGCGGCTCTTGTCCCCGTTGCCGCGGCTTGCTTTCGAGGACGAGCATCCTGGCGAAGAAGCCGTTTGTAAGCATCCGCTCGGAGAGCGCACCGTAGTAGTGGTTCGGAATCGCCGTCCCGAAAAGGGACAGGCATGGCTGGTCGATGACGCCTGGCGACTCCTTCCCAGCCTTGCGGCGCATGGGGAAGACGCTGTTCGAGGTCGAGTAGATCGTGAGAAGCGTGCTCATGATCGCCTCGTGGCGGGCGTCCTTGGCCTTGTTTATCTGCTGCAGGATGCCGTCGATTTCGTCGGTCTGGAAGAGCATGCAAGGCGTCAGGAAGAGCGCGTCCTGGATGCCTTCGCCGCTGGCGTATCCGACTCCCACGGAGTCGGCGAGCCCGATCTGGTGGGCGATTTGCATGTTGAGCTTGCGCGGGTGGTCCTTGCCTGCCGACGAGTGCGCCAGGGCAAGCAGGTAAATGTTGGTGCGGTTGTCGCCGGGGTCGCGCACCTTGCGCCCGGCCAGGAACGCCTGGAGCGCGAGCGCCCCGCAGAACGCCATGACGACATTGGGGTAGGGAGAGATCTCGAGGCAGTGGTCCATCACCTCCGAGACGAAGCCCGGCACGCGCAGGAGCTCGTCGGGCAACGGGCCGGGGTCCGCGAGCGATGGAGATGGAGCGGTCTCGTCCTTGCCGTCCGGCGGCACGGCGCAGGACGTTGACTTCGCCAAGAGCGCCGAGAGGTCAACGCCATCGGAGACATCGATTTCTTGGTCGCGGAGCCAGCCGAACGGGAAGTCGTGCGGCTTGGCGGCCGCGTCCTCGACCTTGTGCCGCAGTTCCTTCTCGGTCCACGGCGGCTGGCAGCGCGGGTTGTAGTGGGAGAGGAGCAGCTCGAGCGCCCGGTCTTGCGGAAGGCCGAACCCATGCACGAGCGCGGTCGCCGCCGCATAGGTCGCGTTGTGTCCGCCTTGGCCGCTTATGGCGGGCGGCATTGAATCGAGGTAGGCAAGAGCGCGGACTTCCACGTCGCCCGATGCCTGAACTATTCGAAGCTGCCGGGTCGTTCGCGTCCGGCCGTTGTCGAAGACCGCCGCAAGCCAGCCCGGCGGCTCGGGCAACTCGCCAGGCGGCCGGTCGAGTCCCGCGCCCTCGGCCCATCGATAGCTCTTCCCGTCCACGACCGACGGCGGCGCGACGATGTAGCCGCCGTTCCCGCGCGTGTCCACCTTGGGCGCAAGCTTGCCCAATGTGTTTCCCCAGCTCCGGCCGGGCGGCTGCCGAAAGACATGGTGCCGTCCGCCGCGCGGCGTGAGCGAAAGGGCTGTCCCCGCAAACGTCCGCGCCTTCTCCGGCTCGTCGGCAAGCCAGGGATTCTCCGCTCCGTCCACGTCAATGACGAGCAACCCCGTCGTGCCAAGACCGATGTTTGCATTCGGGGTCTGCCGCCACCACGCCTCGACCTGCTTCTCGTCCGTCGTGGCGTCCTTGCAGCCGTGCTTGGTGATGGGCGTCTTGCCGCCGGGCGCGCAGGGGAAGACCGGGTAACCCAGCCGGGCATAGGCAAGCGCCGCAAGGACGCCACGACGGACGAGAAGCAGGAGGCGTGGTGGCGGCAGACCCCGA
>CAYYEE010000595.1:0-2989 GCA_964470775.1 uncultured Planctomycetota bacterium
TGTCGTCGTCGTCGAGCCGGGCGTGGCCGGAGCGGACTGTGCCGGCGAGGAGGCCGGGGTTCCAGTCCTGGGGGACGCGGAGCTGGATGCCTTGCCAGGCGAAGAGGTGTGTGGGGTTGTTGGAGCTGGGGTTAGGCATTCTAGAAGACGATGGAGGATATCTGGTTGGCGATGAGAGCGACACCGGCGGAGCCGATGGCGACGAGGCCCATGCCGCAGCCGAATCCGGCGAGGAGGACGGGGGCGTAGCTGCGCCACTGTTTCTGGCCGAATTTGCGGGAGAAGTAGTAGCGGCTGAGGAGGGCGCCGATGATCATGGGGATGGCGCGGTGGATCCAGAGGGTGACGCCGCCGACCATGCCGTAGAAGAGCATCATGGGGAGGCCGAAGATCCAGATGATGCCGTAGAGGGCCATGCCGACGCCCATGGAGTAGAGCAGGATATCGGGGCGGAAGGCGCTGAGGAGCCAGTTCTTGCCTTCGCCGAGGGTGGAGGAGACCCAGAGACACGTGTCGAAGGCAAAGAGGGGCCAGAACTTCTGGACGTAGGGATAGGCGCTGTGGGGGATGGGTTGCATCTTCCAGATGACGGACCAGTAGATGAAGGAGCAGAGGAGGAGGAGGGCGAGGGTGACGAAGGTGGCTTTGACGTGGCTGACGAATTTGGTTCGGGTGAGTTCGAGCTGGACAAAGGTCTGAGCGTCGTTGCCGACGTTGAAGAGGGGGACGGGGGCGAACCAGATGGAGACGCCGCGGTAGCCGGAGAGGATGTAGCTGCCTTCCTTGATGTAGGGGAAGGAGACGCCTTGGACGGAGCCGGTGAGGGCGACCATGCGGGCGGTGATGTAGCTGATGAGGGGGGACCAGATGAAGGCGAAGAAGAGGAGGAGCCAGATGGAGAAGGTGGGGACGAGGAAGTGGACGAGGGCGACGTAGCAGAGGACGGCGAAGGCCCAGATACCGGCGGCGAGTTTGATGGGGATGTCGCCGCGGCCGCGTGTGGCGGGGTCTTGGGGTTCTTCGACGTTTTGCTGTCCGCGCTTGCGGCGAAGTTCGCGGGTCTTGGAGACAATGCGGACGATGACGCCGCCAATGCCGACGATGGCGACAACGACGGCGAGGCCCATGATGACGCTGAGCCAGAGGTCGAAGGTGGTGGCGATGCGGAGCTGGATGACGTCCATGCCTTCGGTCCAGCGGCGGATGACGCCGAGATTGTAGAAGACGGGGCCGAGGACGATGTCGGCCATGAAGGCGCCGATGAAGCTGCCGACGACGACCCAGAAGGGGAGGACGAAGCCGCTGAGGATGATGCCGAGGTCGGTGTAGATGCCGAAGGAGGCGGCGGGGAGGATGCCGCCGATCTTGTCCGTGAGGTCAATGTAGGGGATGGGGATGATCATGAGGGGGGAGGGTAGGAGGACGCCGGTGACGACGGGCAGGATGTTGTAAATGGCGCCCCAGGCGATGCCGATCATGGCGCCGATGGAAAAGACGCGCCAGCGCCATGTTTCGGTCTTGGAGGAGGTTTCGGCCAAGGCGGTGGCGGCGGCGGAGTTGACGGGGGCCATGGGGTAGGGAAGGCGTTCGATGTCGCGGGTGACGCGGTAGAAGAAGTAGCCGCCGGAGAGGTGGACGACCTTGCTCATGATGAGGTGGAAGATGAGGAGCAGCAGGGGGGCGAGCCAGGCGGCGTCGAGGAAGGTGCGGTTGAGAAGGGCGGGGTGGCCTTCGGGGGGGCTGTACCAGCGCGGGATGATGTGGGCGATGCCGAAGGCTTTGGCTTGAGGGGAGGACGTGAGGTATTGGTCCCAGATGCTGGAGCCGATGGGGCCGCCGAAGATGGCGACGGCGGAGCCGAGTTTGGCGCCGACGGTGATGAGGCCGGCGCTGACCCAGAACAGGATGATGAGTTCCTGCTTCTTGAGCTGGATGAAGGCGCGTTTGCCGATTTCGACGAAGAGGATGATGGTGACCCATTGGGCGGCGTTGCCGACGCTGAGGCCGTTGACAAGGCCCATGTAGATGGCGCCGGGCATCATGATGAAGCCGACGAAGGCGGCGCCGATGAGGGTGCGGATGGTGAAGCCTTCGCGGTATTCCTCACCGGGGTCAAGGATTTCTTCGCCTGCGCGGGCTTCCTCTATGTCATTGGCTTTCATGCTGTCGGATCACTCCTGGCTGTCGGTCATGCGGTCCTGGGCGGCTCGTGGCCGCTGTGTGTTCAGGCGCTGGCGGCCGGGGTCTGGGCGAGGCCGGCGAGGCGTTCGTGGCCTTCGCGGGCGTACTCGACCTTGACGCTGGCGGGGATGGTTCTCCAGACGAGGAATTGCTTGCGGATGTCGGTGAGGAAGCCTTTGTTGAGGCGGCGCCAGGCGGAGACTTCGCCGGTTTCGCGGTGGATGTAGACCTGGATGCGGGAGATGCCTTCGTCTTCGGTCTGGATGGCGCGCATTTCGACCCACTGGCTGACGCCCATGTCGAAGGGGGCGAGCCAGACCATCATTTTGAGGACGTAGCCCATGCCGTATTCGCCGGGGACGGAGCCGAAGGTGACGCGGTCGGTGTAAAAGGAGCCGACGGATTCTTCGGTGTAGCCTTCGAAGTAGTGGTTGAGGAAGACGTAGAGGCCGAGGGCGTGTTCGCTGGCGACGGTGAAGGGGAAGTCGAAGGTCCAGTTGTCGCCGTCGGGTTCGGGGAAGCGCCAGCGGCGGGTGACGTCGGGGACGGCCATGCTGGAGGCGACGCGGGCGGGGTAGAGGGCGCTGAGGATGACGACGGACATGACGATGATGGTGCTGAGGATGGCGGAGAGGGAGGTGTAGTTGAGGGTCATGCCGCCGAGGAGGTCGAGTTTGAAGAGGACGGCGCCGATGACTTGTCCGATAAGGTAGCCGATGATGGCGCCGAGGACGGCGTAGACGCAGGATTCGGCGATGAAGAGGGCTGCGATGTGGACGGGGGCGAGGCCGACGGAGCTGTAGATGCC
>CAYYEE010000596.1:0-2976 GCA_964470775.1 uncultured Planctomycetota bacterium
GACGCGCCGCACAACTACAACAAAGAAACGCGAGAGCATGTGTACGGATGGTTCGTCAAGTGGCTGCTCAACGGCGGCAAGGGGCCGCTGCGCCGCGTGGCCGAGCCCAAGCTGGCGCCGCTGCCCGTGGAAAAGGCGCTCATCTTCCCCTTCGCCAACGAAGTCTCGGAAAAGGAAACGCGCCAGACGCTGGCGGTCATGACGCAACGCGCCGAGGCGCCCTTTGCCCGCGCGCCCCGCACCGGCGCCGAACTGAAGGCGTTCCGCCGCGCCTGGGCCGAGCCCTACGCCGAGACGCTGGGCGTGTGCGCGGCGCCGGCGGACGTGGCCGTGCGCGTCACGTGGCTCAAGAGCCAGCTTGCCGGATTCAGCGCCAAGGGACGCTTGATGTCGCGGCGCGAGGTGGGCGACCTTGTGGCCGCTTTGTGGATTGTGCGCGACGACGCCAAGGCCGGCGACCCCGTCACCGTGGCGCTGACAGGCCGCGGCAAGGCCGGGCTGTTCGACGGCGAGAAACCTTCGCCCATGCTGAAGCGCCTGTTGGCCGCGCGGCAGCGCGTCTTGGCCGTCGACCTCTTGGGCCAGGGCGACACCGCTTCCTCGCTCGATCGCGCCATCGGCGAAAAGGACGACCCGCTCTTTTACGCGCACAACATGAGTCTGCTGGCCATGCGGGTCCAGGACGCGCTGACCGCGCTGGCCGCGGTGAGGCAGTGCGAGCGGCCCAAGGCGTTGAGCCTCGCGGCCGAAGGCGAAGGCGCCCGCATCGCCCTGCTGGCCCTGCCCCTGGCCGGCAAGCTGGCCGCCGCCTCGCTGGACTTCTCGGGCGTGGATTGCGGCGCAAGCGGATGGAAGGACGACGCCTATCACCCGCTCATCCTCAAAGTGGGCGGCCTCAAGACCGCGCTGGCGCTGGCCGCGGACCTGGACGTCAGGCTGTCCGGCGCGGACGCGGAGCTAACGCGCTGGGCCAGAGACGTGGCCAAGGCCGCTGGCCGCTGACCGCACGCGCCGCAAGGGACGGAAACGACGCAAGAGACACAAGGGATCGAGGGCACGGGTTACCCCGGCGGGTTGGCGGGGTTGTGTTGCGGTTCGCAATGATGTAATTTACACGTTCCAAGTAAAATCAGACATAGAGAGGTCACCATGAGTGAATTGAGGGTGCGAGAACCCGCGCGGGACGTGCCGGTCGTGAGCGAGGTGGATGTGGCTGTGGCGGGCGGCGGCACGGCGGGCTGCATGGCGGCCGTGGGCGCGGCGCGCGAGGGCGCGCGCACGTGTCTCATCGAGAATCTGGGCGCGCTGGGCGGGGCGTGGAACCCATGCATCATCGGCCACTTCGGCAACCGCTTCGTGACCCGCGACGGCTTGCGGCTGGTGGGCGGCGCGCCGCGCGAGGTCTTGGAGCGGACGCTGGCGCTGGGCAGCCACCCCTACGCGAGCGTGGCCGAGGCGCTGACGCAGCTGAGCATCTTCTACCGCGCGGACCACTGCGGCGAGGTGTTGCTGCAGATGATGGACGAGAGCAAGGTGGAATTGTGGCTGCAAGCGCGCTTTTGCGCGGCGCAGCCCGCGCCCGGCGGCGGCTATGACTTGTTCATCGAGACCAAGGGCGGGCGCTTGGCGATCCGCGCCAAAGAAGTGGTAGACTGCACGGGCGAGGCGGACGTGGCCGCGGCGTTGGGCGCGCCCATGAAGGTGGCCGCGGACCGCTCGTGGGGCTATCTGTTCGAGATGGGGCTGGTGGACCTGGGCCGCTATGAGAAGTACATCTCCACCTGCGCCAAGAGCCTGCCCGACTGGAACGCGTGGCTGGCCAAGGCGCTGGCGATGACGGCCGATCAACTGGCGGCGGACAACTACTGGAAGGAGTGGATGGACGGCGGCCGCAGGGCGTGGCCCTTCCGGCCCGCGCTGCGCAAGGCGGTGGAGGCGGGCGATTTCCACCTGATTCAGAGCCTGCCGGGCGGAGGGCAGATTCGTTACGGTTGGGACGGGTTCTGGCCCGAGCCGTGGCACGGACCGGACGTGGTGACCGCGAACGTGTGCATGGTGACCGGGCTGAGCCCGCGCGACGCCAGGGCCGTGACCCAGGCCGAGGCAGGCGCGCGCAAGTTCTCGTTCGAGTTCCTGCGGTTCCTGCGCAAGTACGTGCCCGGCTTCGAGCGCGCCTCCATCCGCGCCGCGGGCGCGCGCGTCATGCCGCGCGGCGGGGCGGAGATCGTGGGCGAAAAGGTCTTTGCCTGGGACGGCGTGGCCAAGAACCTCATTCCCGAGGACGCCATTTGCCTGGCCGGGGACAAGGGCTTTGGGCTGCCGCTGGGGCAGTTTGCGCCCAAGGGCGTGGACCACCTGCTCGTGGCGGGCAAATGCGCGGCCAACGGCTACTCCATCCGCGCCAGCGTCACGGCCGCGGCCACGGGGTATTCGTGCGGCATCGTGGCGGCCGTGGCCGCCCGACAAGGCGCCACGCCCATGAAGCTGCCGCCCGCCGCATGGCGGCCGGCGTTGCTTCGCCAGGGCGTTGTGCTGGAGCCCGGCCCCAGGGAGGTGTTGATTGACGGCTACATCGAGCCCGACCTGCTGGGCGTGCCGTACTGGGACTCCACGGAAGGGCTGGAACGGGCCAAGAAGCTGTCGTAGGCGGCGGCCGGCGGCGGGATCAGCCGGCCTTGGCCATGAAGCCGGCCAGCCACGAGGCGGCGCCCAGGGCGCGGCAGAGCAAGATGAGGACCGCGGTGAGCACGGCCGCGGCCGGCACGGTGAGCGCCCACGAGACGAAGATGCGCTTGAGCACCCCGCCGTTGACCGCGGCAAGCCCGCGCGCCAGGCCCACGCCCATGACCGCGCCCACGATGGTGTGCGACGTGGACACGGGCAGCTTGAGCCGCGTGCAGAGCAGCACCGTGAGGGCCGTGGCCATGTTGGCGGCCAGCGCGCGCGAAGGGGTGATCTCGGTGATGCTGCCGCCGA
>CAYYEE010000597.1:0-2966 GCA_964470775.1 uncultured Planctomycetota bacterium
CACCCCGAAGACCCGTGACTCCCCGGCGCCCCGCCCAAACGCGCATCCCGCCCGCCGTTGCCCGCCGCCGTCCCTGGCCCCAGCCGCCCTTCATAGTCGTCCGCCGTTGGCCGCTGGCCGCTGGCCTTCCGTCGTCCTCCATGTTCTCCGTGACCTCCGGGGTTCTCCCGTCGTCGTCGCCGTTCTCCCGTCCTCTCCGTCCATTTCCGGTTGCCTCCCCCGCGCGCCGTTGCCCTCCTCCTCCCCCCGTGCTATCCTCTCCTGTGTTTGCCGCCCAACACAGAAAAAAGACAAGGACTCCCTCATGCCCGAACCCGTCTACTACCTCAACGGCCGCTTCTGCTCCAAAGACCAAGCCCTCATCTCCCCCCTCGACCGCGCCTTCCTCATGGGCGACGCCATCTACGAAGTCGTCCGCGTCCAAAACAGCCGCCTCTTCTGCGCGCCAGCCCACTACGACCGCATGGCCACCGGCCTCAACGCCCTCAGCATCCCCAATCCCCTCACCCGCGAACAATTCCTCGCCCTCCTCCTCGACCTCGCCCGCCGCAACAACGTCGTCAACGGCAGCGTCTACCTCCAAATCACCCGCGGCGTCACAGCCCGCACCCACCTCATGCCCAAAGACCTCACCCCCACCCTCTTCGGCTGCGCCACAAGCCTCGACGTCATCCCCCCCTGGAAACCCTGGCCCAACGGCGTCCCCGTCGTCACCTTCCCCGACATCCGCTGGGGACGCTGCGACCTCAAAACAACCATGTTGCTCCCCAACTCCATGGGAAAACAAAAAGCCAAAGACGCCCACGCCTTCGAAGCCATCTTCGTCGCCCAGGACGGAACCGTCCGCGAAGGAACCTCGTCCAGCCTCATGGCCGTCTGGGGCGGCGCCTTGCGCGGCCACCCCATGAACCAACACGTCCTCCCCGGCATCACCCGCCAGCTCGTCGTCAAACTCGCCAAGCAAGACGGCATCAAAGTCATCGAAGAACCGTTCTCGCTCGACCAACTCCTCAAAGCCGACGAAGCCTTCCTCACCGGCACCACCACCGACATCGCCCCCATCGCCACCGTAGACGGCCGCCCCCTCGCCGCCTCCCCCGGCCCCCTCACCCGCCGCCTCATGGCCCTCTACGACAAGGCGCTCAAGGAGGAAACAGGCGGCTGAGCGCCCCCCGCCGGAGCGTGGGCGTCCCGCCCGCCGCCAGCCACCGCCGCCCCCATCGCGGCGAGGGAAGGCACATCCGCGTACGATAGTCTTGCATTCTTCCTTGACTCACCCCCCTCGCAAGTACAATGCCACACCATTCACCATTGTTGCCGATTCCTGTCCGCCTTGGGATTCCGCGGCTTGAGGGCTGGGTTCCTTGTGAGGGAGGACGCAGATGCGCAGAATGAGAAGCCGCTGTCTCGTGCTACTGGTCACCATCTTCTTCTGCCTGGCGGCCAATGGGTGTGGCACGATTTTCCATCCCCGCCGTTCGACAGAAACACCCTCCAACAGAATAGACGGGACGGCCATGGTTCTGGACTGCGTCCTGCTCATATTCTGGATCATACCTGGGGTTATCGCCTTGGCCATTGACTTCGGGACAGGGGCGATCTACTACTCCGAGGAAGAGCTGCAGGCCAAAGCAGGGAAGAAGATTTCCGTGAACGCCGCGGAACACGTTACTACAGACTGCGAGGTGGCCTTGGGTCTCGTAGAACCGTCTGGCAGGGAAACCTGCAAGTCGGTCATGCTAAGGCAGGGCGAAAAGATCGGAGACCGGCTTGACATAGTGACGCCCGACAACCTCGAACCCGGCAGCAAGCTGACACTGCGAGTTCAGGGCCATGAAGTGGCATCATGGCCCCTGGTCGTCTCGGCCAACTGACGAGACGCGTTAGGTCGCGGGCGATGCCGCGCGCGGATCGTCTCCCATCCTACCCGGAACCCGTCCGCCCCGCCCCCCTCGCCGCCGTCCTCGACACCTTCCGTTCTTCACGGCCCTTCATACCACAAACGCGCAGAACTTCGCTTTTGGGGACACTTCTCCTGGGGCCGTCGCCGTCCAACATCCGCCCTTGCCGTTCTTCGTGCTCTTCGCGTTCTTCGTGGTTCAACCGCCGCTGTCGTTCTCCGCGTCTCCGCGTGAGCCCGCCTTTCGCCGTTGCCGTTCTTTGGTTGCGGATCCGCCGCGCCAGGACCTTCATGGTCCTCTTCCGTTCACGTTCCCCATCAGCGCCGATCAGTGTGGATAAGTGGTTTCGCCTTTGCCGTCCGTCGTCCTCCGTACCCTCCGTGGTTCCCCTGTCGTCACCGTCCCCCTCACCCCCCCAGCACCCCCCTCGCCCACATCTCCAAGCTGAACACCGTCCAGAACTGCCTGCGCTCGAACATCCCCAGCTTGGGCTTGGTCAGCAAAGCCCCCACCACCCCGGCGTCCAGCCATCCCCGCCGCTCCACGCTGGCGCGGCCCAGACAGTCGGCCGCCATCTCCTTGAGCCCCTGGCGCGACCACTCCCCCACCGGCACGGCAAAACCCGTCTTCTTGCGCCACACGATCTCCCGCGGCAGCAGCTCCTCCCCCATCCGCCGCAGCAAATACTTCGATACCCCCCCCCGCAGCTTCCACCCCGAAGGCAACGCCATCACCGCTTCCACCACGCGATAGTCCAAGAACGGCACCCGCCCCTCCACCGCGTGCGCCATAGTCATCCGGTCCACCTTCACTAACAGATCATCCGGCAGCCACAGCGCCAAGTCCATGCGCAGCAGCCGCTGCAAGTAATCCCCCTCGCGCGAATCCAAGTACCCCGCCACCAACTCCTCCGCCGGCTCGGCGTCCGCCGGCCTGCGCCACTCCGGCCTCACCAGCGCCCCCTTCTCGCGTTCGGTGAAAACGCTCTTCAGCGCCATGTACGCCGCCGATGGACGCCCCGCCGCCGCCGCAAACGCCGCGGCCCCCCCCCCCCCACCCCCCCCC
>CAYYEE010000598.1:0-2959 GCA_964470775.1 uncultured Planctomycetota bacterium
CGTCCCAGGTCTTGGGCGGGGCGGCGTTGTGCTTCTCGAAAAGGCTGGCGTTGTACCACACGGGCACGCAGGCCAGGTCCAGCGGCGCGGCGTAGAGGCGGCCGTCAAAGCGGCCGAAGTTCAGCGCGGCCGGGACGAACCCATCAGCCCACCCCGCCTTCATGGCGTCGGTCAGGTCCAGGACGCGGCCCGCGCGGACATGGGCTTGCAGCGCGCCGCCGCCCCAGGTGAAGAACACGTCGGGCGGCGAGTCGCTGGCCATTTCGACGTTGAGCTTCTGCTTAAAGGAGTCATTGTCAAAGGTCTCGACCTTGACCTTGACGCCGGGGTGGGCCTGCTCGAAACGGGCCACGGCTTTGTCCAGCACGTCGGTGTAGGTGATGATGTGCCAGAAGGTGAGGGTGGTCTGGCCGCCGGCCGCTGGCGCGCCGGGCTTGGCCGGGGCCGGCGCGGGCGAGCGGCCGCAGGCGGAAAGGACAAACGCCAGCACAGCGGCCAGCACGGCAAGACGCGTGGAGGGAGACATGTTGCGGAAGCCCGCCAACGGCGGGATCGCAACGTGTCCCCGGAACAGGATGGATGGGCGGGTTCTCATGGTTGCGCGCCCATTGTGGCGCGGGAAGGGCAGGGTGTCAACGGCGAAGGGGCCAAAAAGACGGAAGGGACGGAGGAACGGCGCGGCCGCAAGAGGCGGCGGAATACTAGGCCCGCGCGCGTTTGAGCCGTTCGCCTTCGGCGAAGATTTGCTCCAACGCGCCAAAGGTCAGGCTGGCGCCGCCGACGCAGAGCGCTACGCCTCCCGCGGCCTGGGCGTCCGCGAAGCGTTTGGCGACGTGGCCGCGGATGACGTCGTCTTTCAGCGACGGCAGGCCGCTGGCAAGGCCGGAGAGCATGGAGTATCTGGGGCCCAGGCGCTTGCGGCCTTCGGCGCAGGTCACGTTGCCGACGGGCGGAGGCGTGAAGGCGTCCACGCCGTCCATGCGCGTTTTGGCGTAGATGGGCAGCAGGTCGCGGATAAGGCCGCAGGAGTGGTGCAGGTAGAGCTTGCCGTGGTCGTGGCACAGGTCGGCGCGGCGGTTGGTCAGCGCCACGTTATACGTGTCGAACATGTCGGGCGAGATGAGCGTGGTGGAGGTGTCGTCCATGCCGAGAAAGGCGTCAATCTCCGGCGCCGCGTCGAGCATGGCCTGGTAGAGCTGGAAGTATTTTTCCTCCATACGCGCGAACAAAGCGTTGATGACTTCGGGCGAGTCGGCGATGAGGTAGACGAGGTCGGTGATCTCGGTGTAGACGCGGTAGCACATGCCTAGCGGCGTGCCCATGGTGCGGCAGAAGAGGATGCCCTTGTCGCCGAGGGCGGCGCGGGCGTCTTTGATGCTGTCGAGCGCGGCGGGGTTTGGCTTGACGTATTGCGACGCGAAGAACTCCGTGAGCGCGGCCGCGTCGCCGGCGGTCTTCATGTACCGCTCCGTCACCATGGGCGGAAAGCCCTCGCGGCGCTCCAGGGTTTGGCGCAACTCGCCCTTGGGCGTGGAGAGGATGGAGACGGTCTTGCCCCCGCCAATGTCCTCGCTTCTAAAGGAGCATGTATCCGAGACGAGGGTCGCGGGCGCCGGCACAGGCAACATGCACTCCTCGGCGCCGAGGTGTTCGACGAGTTGGAGGATGGCGCGGGCCAGGCCGCCGCCCGAGGCGCGGAAAGCGTCTTTGAGATGAGGCGGCACGCCTTCGGTGGGGTTTTCGTTGGGGAACAGGTACGGGCAGAGGGGGATCCACTCCGGTCCGTCGCAGCGCAACGTCCGCAGCAGGTTTTCGCGGGGGGTGATGGTCATGGCGCTGGGCCTTGCTGGGATGGAAGGGGGCGAAAGGGTGGCGGCGCCTGCGACGGCGCCAGGCCCTGGGCAGGCCGCGGGCGCGAGTCATGAATCGCGCCCGCGGCCCACCGCGCGCTTGAGCGTCATTTCGCGAACAACGAAGCGTCAGAACAACCCGACGACGTTGCCGTTTTCGTCCAGGTCCACGTTCTCGCCGGCCGGGTGGCTGGGCAGGGAGGGCATGGTGCGCATTTCGCCGCAGAGGGGGTAGATGAAGCCCGCGCCCACGCTGGCGCGGACGTCCTTGATGGGCAGGACAAAGCCGCGCGGGGCGCCTTTGAGGTTGGGGTCGTGGCTGAAGGATAGGTGGGTCTTGGCCATGCACAGGGGCAGCTTGTCAAAGCCAGCCTCGGTGTAGAGCTTGAGCTTGGCCTCGGCGACGGGGGAGTAGTCCACGCCGTCGGCGCGGTAGATTTCGCGGGCCACGGTCTCGATCTTCTTTTTGATCGGCCAGTCGAGCTCGTAGAGATATTTGAACTTGGAGGGCTGGCTGGCGGCTTCCCACACGGCCTTGGCCAGCTCGATCGCGCCGTCGCCGCCGTCTTTCCACACCTCGCTGAGGCACACGGCCCGGGCGCCGGCCTTGAGGGCGGCGCGGCGGACAGCCTCGATCTCCGCGTCGCCGTCGGTCTTGAAGCGGTTGACGGCCACGACCACGGGCACGCCGAACTTGAGGGTGTTCTCGATGTGCTGGACCAGGTTGACGCAGCCGGCTTCCACGTCCTTGACGTTGCACTCGTTGAGGCTCTTGGGGATGGGGCGGCCCGGCAGGACGCGGTAGCGGCCGCTGTGCATCTTGAGCGCGCGCACCGTGGCCACGATGACCACGGCGTTGGGCACAAGCCCGCCCGCGCGGCATTTGATGTTGAAGAACTTTTCCATGCCGCAGTCGGCGCCGAAGCCGCTCTCGGTGACGACGATTTCGCCGAGTTTGAGGGCGATGCGGTCGGCGATGATGGAGTTGTTGCCGTGCGCGATGTTGGCGAAGGGGCCGGCGTGCACGAAGCAGGGCGTGTGCTCCAGGGTCTGCATGAGGGTGGGCTTGATGGCGTCTTTGAGCAACACGGCCATGGCGCCGGCGCACT
>CAYYEE010000599.1:0-2956 GCA_964470775.1 uncultured Planctomycetota bacterium
GGGCGCAGGGGGACTCGAAGGCGTATGACATGTGGTGGGTGGTGATGACGACGATTGTGATGGGGGTGGGGATCGGGGTGCTGGCGCAGCCGCAATTGATCGTGAGGTACATGACGGTGAAGTCGCAGCAGTCGCTGAACCGGGCGGTGGCGGCGGGCGGGTTCTTCATTCTGGTGGTGATCGGGGTGACGTACACGGTGGGGCCGCTGTCGAACGTGTACTTCCGCCATCACGAGTCGCTGGCTTGCACGATTGTGGACGAGAAGGTGTTGTTGTACCCGGATCCGGCGGCGGGGGGGGCGCTGGCGCCGCTGCCGGCCGGGGCGGCGGCGGAGGAACGGGCCAAGGCGAAGGAGTTCGTCTCCTATACATTGTGGGGGGGGGACGGGACGGTGAAGTATGCGCTGAAGACGCCGGCGATGCGGATCCGCCTAGGCGGGGCGGGGGAACCGGACCGGATCGAGCCGGGGTTGATCTCGATTGCGCGGACGGTGAAGCCGGGGGCGCCGCTGTCGGGCAATCGGGACAGCGTGATGCCGGAATACGTGACGAGCGCGATGCCGAAGTGGTTTGGGGCGCTGTTCATGTTGACGCTGCTGGCGGCGGGGATGAGCACGGTGTCGAGCCAGTTGCACACGATGGGGACGGCGATCGGGCGGGATGTGTACGAACGATTGACCGGGGGCGCGGCGCGGCGGTCGATGCTGATCAACCGGGTGGGGGTGTTGGTGGGGATTGTCGCGGCGCTGGCGCTGGGACGGGTGGCGAAGGGGAACGTGATCGCGATCGCGACGGCGGTGTTCTTCGGCATCTGCGCGTCGGCGTTTTTGCCGGCGTATCTGGGGGGGCTGTTTTGGAAGCGGATGACGCGGGCTGGGGCCGTGGCGTCGGTAGCGGCGGGGCTGGGGGTGAGTCTGCTGTGGCTGGTGTTTGTGAACGAGCGGGTGGCCAAGGCGGTGGGGATCTGCGCGTCGGTGTTCGGCCGGGCGACGCTGTTGCCGGAGGGGTGGAGCCGGACATGGGTGGTGATGGATCCGCTGCTGGTGTCGCTGCCGGTTTCGGTCTTGGTGGCGGTGGGGGTTTCGCTGGCGACGCGGCCGATGGCGAAGGAGTATGTGGCGTATTGCTTTGGGGGGCCGCGGCCGGGGACCGGCGCGGGGGCGTGAGGCCGGGGAAACGGCGGCCGGCGGGCTCGCGTGAAGACGCGATGAGCGGCGCCGGCGGGTTCACGCGGAGAACGCGGAGGACCGAGGACGGCGGCGAGCCAAAGATCAGCGGGCATGGACACAGATGCGGCGAACGGCGACCGCGGATGACGCGGATGGCGCAGATGAGGACGAAGAACGACGGACGGGAAAAAGTTTTCAGAAGAGCGAAGTCTTGTTTGTAGCACGGAGGACGCGGAGAACGGCGGATGAGGTCGGGGCCGGGCAGGGTTCAGGGATTCGGCACGACGTTTTGGGCGGGGGTTTTGCGGCGCTTGCAGTGGGGGGAGTTTGTGGTATAATACTGTTTCTCAGGACCTGCGAATTATCTGCGCGACAGAGGAGATGAATCATGGGACGCGAGTGCGAAATATGCGGTAAGGGCACGACGGTCGGGAATCGGATTACCCGTCGAGGCATGGCGAAGGCCAAGGGCGGCGTGGGCCGTAAGACGACGGGGATCGCCCGGCGGACGTTCAAGCCGAATCTTCAGGTGGTGAAGACGAACCTGGGCGGCCGGGTGAGGCGTATCCGCGTTTGCGCGAAGTGCATCCGTTCGGGCAGGGCGCCGAAGGTGGCGTGAGGTCCGACGCTGTAACGTAGAGTGATTGAAGAGGGCGCGCTGCTTGTGTGCGGCGCGCTTTTCGTTTTAAAGGGGCGGGGGAGCCGGCGAAAGGGAGAGATGGGGTTCAGGGCGCGGGGGGGAGGAGGTCGGCGGCTTGGGCGCCGGCGAGAGGGTCGGTGGGGCCGCATCCATGACCGAGCGGGAGGCCGTGGCGGATGGCTTCGGTGATGAAGCGTTTGGCCATGCGCAGGGCATCCAATTCGCCGAGGCCGAGGGCGAGGCCGGTGGCGATGGCGGCGGAGAGGGAGCAGCCAGTGCCGTGGGTGTGGCGGGCGTCAAGCCGGGGGCCGGGGAGTTCGTGGAAGCGGGCGCCGTCATAGTAGAGATCGACGCAGCCGGGGGTAGAGAGGTGGCCGGCTTTGAGGAGGACGCGGCGGGCGCCGAGGCGGGCAAGGGCGAAGGCGGCCTGTTCCAGGCTGGGGCGGTCGTGGATGGCGAGTCCGGTGAGGGCTTCGGCTTCGGGGATGTTGGGGGTGACGACCCAGGCGATAGGGAGGATGAGGCGGCGGAAGGCGTCTTCGGCTTCGGGGGCGAGGAGGCGGTGGCCGCTTTTGGAGACGAGGACGGAGTCGGCCACGAGCTTGAGGCCGGGATAGCGGGCCAGGACGCGGGCGACGGTGGAGACGATCTCCGCATTGCACAACATGCCAGTCTTGGCGGCGGCGGCGCCGATGTCCTCGAGGCAGAGGGTGATCTGCTGTTCGACAAAGGCGGGGGGCACGGGGTGGACGCCGAAGACGCCTTGGGTGTTCTGGGCGGTAAGGGCGGTGATGGCGCTCATGCCGTAGCCGCCGAGGCAGGTGATGGTCTTGAGGTCGGCTTGGACGCCAGCGCCGCCGCAGGAGTCGGAACCGGCGATGGTGAGGACGGGGGGGCGGGTGTGGGGAGACATGCGTCAACGCTCCGTTGATTCGCGGCGGGGGAGGACGGGTTTCTGGTTGATGATGCGGAAGAGCTCTCTGCTGAGGGCGGCGGCCTCCGTGTCCGCGGGGTTCTGCTTGATGTAGTCGCGGAAGCGCTGGAGGCGCATGACGGCGCCGGCGCGGCCGCCGGGGATGGCGGCGGTGACGCAGGCGTGGGCGATGATGAGGGCGCGGAGGCGTTCGGCGGCAGGGGGGGGGGGTGG
>CAYYEE010000600.1:0-2949 GCA_964470775.1 uncultured Planctomycetota bacterium
GCGAAAGCTGAGGCAGACCTTCTCCAGGACACGCCGCTTCTCCTCTCGGCTCAGCCCGCTCCCCATGCCGCGCCGGACCATGCGGTCCCACGCCATGCGCGTGTCGCGGCCGAAAAGGTTCAGCGCGGCCGCGGCCGCGGCCGCTTTGTCCGCGTGTTCCGGCGGACGCGAGAACACGCTCGCCGCCAGGAGAACCAGGTTGGGCCGGGACGAAGGGATCAGACGCCAGCCTTGGTCATAGTACGCCAGCACGGCGCGGCCGGCAACCTCCTCCGCCAGCGCCTGGTCCGAGAACGCCTCTGGACTTTCCCACGCGGCCACACGCTCGTACAGCGGATTCTGCTGAATGCTCGACGCCGCGACGATGTCCTCTGGCCGCGCGCCTACGGCCGCGCTGAAGTGGTCGCCCAGCGGCGTGTGGGGCCTGTTCGTCCTGGGGAAGGGCGGCGCCATGCCCGCTTCGCGGTGGATTTCATTCAGCAGGCCGATGCAATAGAACCGGTCGCGCCGGCCGGGCACGTCCTGCATGGTGTAGTCAAAAGCCGCTTCCGAGATTCGCGGGTCCCGGATCCACCGCCGCAAAACGTCCGCCGGGCGGCTCCGTTCGGCCGCGGGCAGGCGCGCGCGATAGACGGCGAAACGCTCAAGCCCCGTCAGGCCGTCGTCCAGGTCCCTGGAGCGCAATGCCCCGCCGGAGATGCCGCCCAACAGGGGCGGGCCGTTGCCCTCGCGCAATACCATCTCCGCGTGGCTGTAAGGCGGGCCGTCCGCCTCCTGCGGGTCCGCGCTCCCCAGCGCGCAAACCCAGTTCAGCGCCGTGCCGGAAAAGGTGATGACAATGTCCCCGTCCTGAAGCGGCGCGGTGACCGCTGGCGGCGGCGGCGTCCGGCCATCGTAGACACAGCCGGCCAGCGCCGCGCACATCGCGGCAAACACGATGGGACGCCAGGCCAGCGAGGCCAGGCGTCCCATCGCCGTTACGCTGCGCTGGCGGCCCATGCAACGCCTACCACGAATACGTCACGCGCACGTCAAAGCCGTTCGCCGACCCGCCAAGGAATCGGTAGTGGTACGCGCCGCCGATTGTCCAGGCGCCCATTCGGAACGCCGTCAGGCCCACCCGCGCCGTGGCGAACTCGTTGGCTATGGCGCTGGGGACTTGGCAGGCGTACACGTAGTCGCCGCCCACGGACCCGATCAGGTTCTTGCTGATGAGGAACGCGTAGTTCGCGGCCACGCCGTGGAGATTGATGCGGCTGCACCCGGTCACCTGGTCGTCGCCGTTCAGGCTGCGGCTGTGGTTGAAGGTATAGCCCGCCTTGAACAGGCCGATCGGCGTCATGCGCGCGGCTGTGACGCCCACGCCCGGCGTGAAGCGCCAGTCCGATCCCTCGTAGTCGCAGTCCACGTGGTCCAGGCCCAGCAGCGCAAACGTCTCGACCCGGACGCCCGCCTCTTCCTGCAGCAGCACGGCATAGCCGGGCATCAGGGTCACGCCCAGCGTGGTGCGGTCCATGTTCTCAAAGTCGCCCCGGCCCGCGGCGCGCTGGTAGCGGAAGTTGTTGTACATCAGGAACCGGCCTTTGCGCGCGTCCACGCCCAGGGACACGGTGCTCACGTCGGACTTGTCTCGGGCGCCATCGGCGTCAATGGTGAAATCGGTGGACTCATACGCCGCGCCCACCCAGAAGTCAAAGTCCCACTTGGGTGTTTCCGACACGTTGTAGGAGGGCGTGCTCGGGTTGTTGGTGGCCGCGTTGAAGGCGCACGTCTGTCCGGCCGAGGTGATGTAGATCGTGTTGCCATTCGTGGCGCCCACCGAAGCGTTGTAGTTGCTGATGATGGGCCAGAACGCCTGCGCGCATGGGGCCTGGCTGGCCAGATAGGCCAGCTTGGCCGGGTTGTCGTCTGGGGTCGAGTCCGTGACCCAGTGGCCGTCTATGTACTGCTGCGCGATGCCGCTCGCGGGGTCATAGCGGTAGTCGGTGCCGGAGTAGTACCAGTTGGTGGTTCCAGCCACGGCGGACACGGCGAGAACGAACACCATTAACAATTGCCACGCCGCAAAGCGAACGTCTCAACGCGATTCGTCTGGCCACCATAGTTCCCTCCCTTGCCCAAGGACCCCCGTCAACAGAGACGGCTCGTTCGCCGTCGCCGCGACGATTATCCGGCCCCACCACGGCTCATTCAAGAGGGTTTCCGCAGTCAAAGACGCGGCATTTTCGCCATGCTGCCGCTAGGCGCGGGCTTTTTCCACCGCAAAAACGTGAACGCCCCACGCGGGCATGTCGAGGTACAGTCCGCAGCTGGCCATCTCGCCGCCCGAACGCTCGTAGAATGTTTGGCCCCAGCAGGTCGCGAAGAATCCATGTCTCGCCTTGATAGACGGCCGCGGGCAGACGGACAAAACACTGGCCCGCGTTGGGTTGAAGGTTGGCCACGCAGAGGAGTTCCTCGCCCGGTTCGCCGCCCCAGCGGAAGGCCACGTAGCGCTCCCAGGTCGGGTTGCCCTCCCACGCGGACATGGGATGCAGCAGTTCCCATTGCCCCTGGCGGACTTCCGGCCGGCGCGCCGCCTCCAGGATGCGCTCGTAGAGGCCCTCGGCCGCCGCGTCGCGGGCCTCGTGCGGCCGCACGCCAAGCTGAACAGGCAGCCGGAACCGCCGCCCCTCGGCCTGGCCGTCATGGAGGAGAAAGAGCCCCGGCGTCAAAGCCGCCAGCGCCGCCGCCGGGCGCAGCGCATCCGCCGAGAAGGCCGCGCGCGCGTCTGTTCCGGGGACACGTTGCGATCCCGCCGTTAGCGGGCTGAGGCGCCATGTCCCCGCCGACGCGGTGTCTTTTTCAACGGGCCGCTAGTGTGGTGTTTCGGAAATGCCTTGCATTTCCGAAATACCACAGGGCGGGCTAACTCGATACTTTAGACGCGTCAAGCGCCGGGTTTGTGTC
>CAYYEE010000601.1:0-2948 GCA_964470775.1 uncultured Planctomycetota bacterium
AGCCGCGCCTCAATCTCCCCCAGCACCGCCGCCACCGCGGCCTGGCCAAACGCCTCCGCCGTGTCCAGCGCCGCCGCCACCGCCCGCCCCACGTCGCTCTGATAAACCGCGCTCATGCTGCTCCTTTGGGGTTCTGGGGCTTGGGGCCACAACGGCGGGGTTTTGGGGCTTGGGCTCTTGGGGCTTTGTGTCCGTTCCGCCGTTCCGAAGTCCGAAGTCCGAGAAGCCTATTTCTTCGGCCACAGCGCCACCGCCCACCCGCCCAGCGTCACGATCACCGCGCCAATCGCCCGCGCCACGGCCCACGTCCTGCGCTCCTGCGCCGCGCCCCCGCGCTCGCACGCGCTCACGCGCGTCTCCACCTTGGCCAGCCGCTGGTCGGTTCGCGCCACGTGGCGCATCGCCCTGTCCAGGCGCGTGTTGATCGCCCTCACGTCGCCACGCGTCGCATTGATCGCGTCCAGGAGGAGCCTGGTGTTGTCGTCCATGGGGGTTCTGGGGCCTGGGGTTCTGGGGCTTGGGAACGGATTGGACGGCCGGGTTCTGGGGCTTGGGGTTCTGGGGCTTCGTGGCCGTACCTTCTGCCTTCAGCCTCTCCGGTCCTTCAGCCTGCCGTTATACAGTCTCCCGCCCCAGCCCCGAACCGTCCAGAAAACATGCAACGCCTGAAAAACCGCCCCGTGCCCCAAGCCTCACCCCCACTCGTCAATCCGGTCCATCAGGTCAATCAAATCCATCGCCTCTGCCCCGCCCCATCCGTCCTTCGTGCTCTTCGTGCCCTTCGTGGTTTGCCCCGTTCGCCGTCCTTCCGTCTCTTCCGTCCTTTCCGTCCCTTGGGTGTTGCCCCGCCTGCCCTGAGCCTGTCGAAGGGACGTTGCCCCGCTTGCCCCGCGTCCGTGTGTCCGTCCGTGCCCGTCCGTGTCCGTCCTTCGCCCTGCCCTACAACTCGCTCACCCACCACCAAATCACCTGCCCGATGATGGGATTGTCCTGAATCTTCAGGTCGAACTTCAGTTCCGGGTGGTCATCCCCAGGGTTCTCCGGCCTGCACACCAGCATGTGATCGTACAGGCTGATGTTGCGAATAACGCATCCCCCGTCTTCGCCGCGCACGGCCGCGATGGGATGCTTCCGCCGGCGCGTGCACATGTCCGCTGGGTTGCGCAGGGTGTGGTCAATGGCGACAAGGGCGCCGGACGGGATGACCGGCGCCATGCTGTCGCCGGCCACGCGCACGCAGGAGGTGGCCTCGGGGTGGGGAACGGCGCCCGCGTAGCAATAGGCGTATCCGGTCCGCTCCTGCTCCCACACCATGCGCGGCTGGCCCGCCGCGATCCGTCCGTCCAGGATCGGTACCACGCGGATCACGTCCCCTTCGGTCTCGATCTCCCGCAGCGTCTTCTTGTCCACAGGCCCAGCCACGATCTTGAACACGGGCGATGGGGCCGCCTCCCTTCTGGCCAGCCCCAGGTCCAAGTCTTCAAGGATTTCGCGAACGCGAGACAAGCTGCATAGGGCTTCTTGCTTTGGGTCTGGCGCAGGATGCGGGGCTTCCGCCACGCTGTCCGGGCGAGGCGCCGCCTCGCCACTGCGGCCTCCCCCTTCACCAGCGAACATCTCGCCTTCGCCAGTCAAGAGCCAGTGTGAATTACACCCCGTGGCGCGCACTATTGCGGACACGCCAATCCAAGACGGGTCCTTTTCGCCCTTTTCCCAGGAGGCATAGGTCGAATTTCGGACACCAACGCGCCCCGTATACCCCCTGGCGCTCTGACAATCGGGCCACTTTTCGGCCATTTTAAGCCGCAATTCGCGCAGCCTGTTCGCGATTGGGCACGAATCGCGGGCTGTGTGCGCTTTTGTGGATTTTTCGCTTGACATAGTGTTCACTAGGGGGTACACTCTATTGCGTACACGGTTGAATGTAACCTAACGCTACCCTACGGAGACGGACATGTCAAGCAGCTTTCAGAGACGACGGACAGGGGAAGGAGCCCAGGCGGCGCTTGAACTCCCCATCCGTAGTGGCCGCTCCATCACCCACACCATTCAACGGTGGAAGGAGGAATTCGGCAGCCTGCCCAACTTTTCCGCCATCGCCGAGGTCATCGGCTGCCACAAGATGGACGTCAGCCGCATCTTCCGCGAGCAGCGCCACACCCCCCACATTCAGCAGGCCGTCGCCCGCGTGGCGGGCTTGTCGGTCGAGGCGCTCTTCGGCGACGCCGCCTTCCACAAGGTCGGCGCGCGCTTCTTGGCAAGGAGATTGGATAGGAGGGTGAGCGCGTGAGTACGGCAGAGATCAGCGGTCAGAGATCAGAGTTCAGATCAGCGATTGAGCGGATGAGCCGGCTCATTGGGGACGTGAGGATGCCTCAGCCCGAAGAGTTTCAACTTGCCTTGCGACGCGTGCTAACAAGGCCCTGGCCTGAGCGGTTCGGCTTTCAAGTGGACCTTTCAGGCAATCCACCAACAGAGACGTCACAATCGTCGTCAGAAACCATTCTCCCCCCTCGAGCGCAGCCATGACAGCGGCTTCCAGCAGTTTTCTGTCCGTCGGTCCGAGCGGCCTTATGCGGGCCGCCGAGTCGAGCGCCCGCGCAACGGCGCCAGGAGCCAGCGCTTCAAGCGCCATTTCGTGGGCCGCCTTCACAACGTCCATTGCAGCCACGCTGGGTTCGGACATGCGCTTCTCCTTCTGTCTCTTCTCCGCCGCCACTATCCCACCCGCCAGCCAAGGAGTCAACCTGTGACCCACGGCGAAAAGCTCAAGCTGCTGATCGGCCTGCTCGTGAAAGGCGGCCAGTTCCAGGTCAAGGACGCCAGCGATGCGCAGCTCTGCCTCGAAAGCGCGTCCGAGATCATCGCGGCCGTGGCCGAGTTCACCCGCCAGACCGAGCCCAACGCCACCAAGACCCTTGCCCACTTGGGAGAGGTCGAGACCGAAC
>CAYYEE010000602.1:0-2939 GCA_964470775.1 uncultured Planctomycetota bacterium
CTTGAGGTTCCGGCCGGCGCGTGCGGCCGCGTCGGAGCCTTGTATGGCTTTCTTGACCAGGCGGTAGTTGATGCGGCCGGAGATGGCCTTTTTCCACGTTTCGAGGCGGAAGAGCTTTTTGAGGTAGGCGAGGGCGCTGGCCTTGCGGCGGGCGGCGGCCTGGCCCGTGGCGCGGACCTGGCGCTGGAAGGGCAGGGCGGACCATGCGGCGACGTGGGTGATGGCGTGGTCGAGCGTGGCCGCGCCAAGGGCGGCGTTGGCGCCCGAGCACAGGCCTAGCAGCGCCACGCCGCGGCGGCCGGTCTTGGCGCGGAGGAACTCGGTGGCGGCCAGGACGCTGGCGATCATGTCGTCGAGGTCCACGTCGTCCGGGTTGCCCTGGCTGTCGCCGCGGCCGGGCAGGTCAAAGTGGAGCGTGGCGTAGCCGGCGTCGTTGAGCCGGCGGGCGGCGCGGGCCAGGATGCGGTGGGGACCGATGCGATAGCCGGCCCAGCCGTGCACAAGGACGACCCCGCGGCCGCTGTCGTTCTTGTCCGGCAGGCCCATGATGCCCACCAGGCGGTTGCCAGCGCTCTCGAAGTTGACGGGTTGTCTCACGGCCGCGCCTCCAGCATCGCCTCGACGCGGTCGGCGGTGAGGTGGAGCAGGCTGGAGACGTCCACGGGATCGAGGCGCGCCCACAGCGGCGGCGCCACGACGGCGTCGGTGGTGACGCGCGCGCCGCGTTCGGACCATGCCTGGGCCAGGCGCTGGGTGTCGGGCAGGGGGTTGGGTGTGTGGGCGATCTGGATCAGGCTGACCGTGTGGCGCGCGGAGAGTTCGAGGGCGAGCAGGTTGACGGAGGCGATGCCTTTGTAGAGAGCGCCGGTGAAGGGGAAGCCGTCGAGGTCCAGGCGGCCCTGGCCTTGTTCCAGCTCGGCGAGGAGCTGGCCGCGCGTGGCGCGGGCCGCGCCGTTGGTGACCATCTGCTTGATGAGGGTTCGGCGCAACTCGGCGGCGAAGTCGGCGCGGCCGTTGACCACGGGCTGCCACAGGACCAGCCGCTCCACGCCCGCGCGCAAGGCGGCCAGCGCGGCGATGGAGGCGCCCAAACGCAGGCCGGCCAGGAGGACCGGGGCTCCGGCTGGCGCCAGGGCGCGCGCGGATTCGATCACGGCAAGGGTGTCCTCGATCCACATTTCCAGAGTCGCGCCGTCCATTTCGCCGCTGCTGTCGCCGCAGCCGGTGTAGTCGAAGTTGACGGAGGCGACGCGTTTGGCGGCCAGCAGGCGCCCCAGGTCCACAAAGGGGCGATAGGCGTTCTTTTTTTCTTCGCCAAAGGGGTGGCAGAAGACGGCCGCGGCGCGGGGAGCGTCGGGGACGCGGCGGGCGCAGAACAGCTCGCGGCCATTCGCGGCAAGGAACAGGAACTCCTCAAGCGGCGGCATGGTCCTCAGCCCTGCTTGGCGCGGACGTAGTCGGCGATAGACTTGACGCTGCGGAAGACCTCGACGTTGAATTCGTCGTCTTTGAAGGAGAGGCCGTAGGTCTCTTCCAAGCCGACCACAATCTCGAAGATTTGGATGGAGTCGATGCCGAGGGTTTCCATGAGGGGGGCGGTGTCGCCGATGTCCTCGGGCTTGACTTGGAGGAAGAGGCGCTCGACGAGCATTTCCTTGATGGTCTGTTCGATGGTCTTCTCGGTCATGTTGTCTCCCTGTTTGGGGCTGAAGAGGCAAAGGTCCGGTTGCGCGGCGGATGACAACCTCGGCGCCGCCGGCTGTTCCATGCGTTCGCCGGCGCCGCGGGGGCGCCGCATGCCGCGGCTGTCCACGATGCCGTGTGACCGCAGGGGCGATTCCTGAATGGCCGTTATGGGCTCCGGGAAGCGCCCGGCGCTATCGCGCGCCGAGGCGGCGGGCCTGTCCGTCGAGGCCCGGCGCGGTGATGACGCGCCATGAGCATTCGGCGTCTGGGGGGCCGTGTTCCTTTTCAAAGACGTGGCGCCAGGTCTTCTTGAAGCGCAGGCCGTTCTTGATGATAAGGTAGGTGTTGGGCAGGGCCGCGGTTCCGCCGGAGGTGACGCTTTCCCAGTGATAGACCTCGGCCTCGGGCACGTAGAGCACAAGGTATCCGGCCGCCTTGGCGCGGTAGCAGAAGTCGAAGTCTTCGAACTGAACCGGGCTGTAGGCCTCGTCCAGGCCGCCGATGGCTTCGTAGATTTCGCGGGGGAACATGAGGCAGGCGCTGATGAGGGCCTGGACCTGGCGGCGCTGGTTGAAGCGGGGGTCGGAGCGGGGCTCGCCGCGTCCGCGGAACTGAACGCGGCCTGAGGGGGAAATGCCCACGCCGGCGCACTGGATGTCGTGGGGTTCAAAGGGGTAGCAGATTTTGGGGCCGGCCAGGGCGGGCCGGGGTTGGGCTTCGATGGCGGCGCGGAGGGTCTCGATCCAGTTCGGGTCGCTGATGACGCAGTCGTTGTCGAGGAAGACGAGGTAGCGGCCTTGAGCCGCGGCCAGGCCTTGGTTGCGGCCCCGGCAGGCGCCCAGGTTGGTCTGGTTGCGGATGACGCGCAGGCTGGCGCCGGCGGCGTCGAAGGCGGGCGCCATGTCGCGGAGCAACTGGGGCGTGTGGTCCGTGGAGCCGTTGTCAACAACGATGACCTCGAAGCGTATGGGCGAGGCGCTGAGCAGGGAGCGCAGGCACTGCTCTGTGTAGCTGGCCTTGTCGCAGGCCAGAATGATGATGGATTCGCTCGGGGGCATGGTTCCCAGGAAGTCTAAGACTGAATCTCCGTTGATTTTAGAGGTGGGGAGAGGGCAAGTCAAACGGGTGACGCGCTGGAAGGGAAAGCGCGGGAGAAGCGGAGGCGCCAGCGGTCGTGGCTCGTGTGTTCGGGGGACAGGTTGCGATCCCGCCGTTGGCGGGCTGAGGCGCCATGTCCCCGCCGACGCGGTGTC
>CAYYEE010000603.1:0-2930 GCA_964470775.1 uncultured Planctomycetota bacterium
CCACCCCGCCCCCCCCTTCCGGCAGGCGACCCATCCTGCAGATCAACCCCGACGAAGGCAAGAAGTGAAAACACAGACTTGCATCTTGACCCGCCGCGGCGAACAATTCATTGGCCCCGCAACGTCAGGCCCCGCCGCGCCGGAGATTACCTATGTCTGAAGACCGCAAACCCATAGGCCAAATCCTGAAAGAGATGAAGCTGGTGACGGAAAGCCAGATTCAGGAAGCCCTCGCCATCCAAAAAAAGCGCGGCGGAGCCCTCGGCGCCATCCTCGTCGGCCTCAACTACGTCACCGACCAGGAAGTCCTCATGGCCCTCGGCGCCCAGGCCGGCATGGAAATCGTCGACCTCGACTCCATCGACATCGGCGCCGACCTCCTCGAACGCGTCTCCCCCTCCGTCGCCACCGTCTACAAAATCGTCCCCATCCGCTTCCAAAACAACATCCTCACCGTCGCCATGGCGGACCCCCTCAACGTCAAGATCCTCGACGACCTCCGCTTCTTGCTCGGCTACGAAATGCGCGGCGCGGTCAGCAATGAAGCCGCCGTCCAGCGCGCCCTCGACAAATACTACGCCGGCGAACAGGAATCCGTCGAAAGCCTCCTGCGCGACCTCGACAGCGGCAAAATCGTCGACCTCATGGACCAGAACACCAGCGAATCCATTGACGTCGCCACCCTCACCGAGCTGGCCGAACAAGCCCCCGTCCGCAAACTCCTCAACCTCGTCCTCCTCCAAGCCATCCGCGACAAAGCCTCCGACATCCACTTCGAACCCTTCGAACACGAATTCAAGATCCGCTACCGCATCGACGGCGTCCTTTACGAAATGGTCCCGCCCCCCAAGCAGCTCGCCCTCGCCCTCACCTCCCGCATCAAGGTCATGGCCAACCTCAACATCGCCGAACGCCGGCTCCCCCAGGACGGCCGCATCGAACTCAACATCGGCGGCAACCCCGTCGAGCTCCGCGTCTCCATCCTCCCCACCATGTACGGCGAAAGCACCGTCATGCGCGTGCTCGACCGCAGCGTCGTCGGGCTCAAACTCGAAAACCTCGGCCTTCGCGACGACGACCTCGGCCGCATCCGCCAGCTCCTCGAACTTCCCAACGGCATCATCCTCGTCACCGGCCCCACCGGCTCCGGCAAAACCACCACCCTCTACAGCGCCCTCAACGCCTGCAACTCCCTCGAAGAGAAAATCATCACCTGCGAAGACCCCGTCGAATACGACCTCGACGGCATCGTCCAGGTCCAGATGCGCCCCGACATCGGCCTCACCTTCGCCGCCAGCCTCCGCAGCATCCTCCGCCAAGACCCGGACAAAATCCTCGTCGGCGAAATCCGCGACCTCGAGACCGCGCAGATCGCCGTCCAAGCCTCCCTCACCGGCCACGTCGTCTTCAGCACCCTTCACACCAACGACGCCCCCTCCGCCATCACCCGCCTCATCGACATGGGCCTCGAACCCTACCTCATCACCGCCACCCTCGAAGCCGTCCTCGCCCAGCGCCTCGTCCGCCGCATCTGCCGCGCCTGCAAGGAAGAATTCGTCCCCAGCGAAGACGCCCTCATGGAACTCAACCTTCGCCCCGAAGACATCAAGGGCAAACGTTTCCACTTCGGCCGCGGCTGCGACGACTGCAACAACACCGGATACCGCAGCCGCATGGCCATCTTCGAAATGATGCTCATGGACGACGAACTCCGCGACGCCATCATGGACCAGGCCTCTACAGGCATGTTGCGCGAAATCGCCTCCCGAAAAGGCATGAGAAGCCTGCGCGCGTCCGGACTCATGGCCATTTTCGACGGCGAAACCACCATAGAAGAAGTCGTCCGCGAAACACTCATTGACGCGCACTAACGGCAGGCCGGGGCCATGTCCCCGGCGGCGAATCACAACTGAGCCGGCGCCCCAAGGCAACGGAGACCCGAAAGCCTCAGATTGACGCGCACGCCCCGCACGGGCCAGGAGACCGCAATGCCCCTCTTCAAATTCGAAGCCATGAACGCCCAAGGCCAGACCGTCAAGGACGAAGTCGAGGCCTCCAACTCCGAAGAGGCCATTCAGAAAATACGCGCCCGCAACCTCTTCCCAACCAACGTCAGCGAAAAGGCCGCCAAGAAGGGCAAGAAGGGCGCCATCCCCGGCGCCCCAGCCAAAAGCCGCAAAACCATGGCCATGGGCGGCGTCAGCGCCAAAGCCCTCACCACCTTTACCCGCCAGCTCTCCACGCTTCAGGACGCCGGTCTCCCCGTCGTCCGCAGCATCAAAATCCTCGAAGGCCAGATGAAACCCGGCGTCCTCAAGAACTGCCTCATCGACGTCGCCGACGACGTCGAAAGCGGCTCCACCCTCTCCGAAGCCATGGCCAAACACACCAAGGTCTTCGACAAGCTGTACATCAACATGATCCGCGCCGGCGAAATCGGCGGCGTCCTCGACCAAATCCTCCAGCGACTCGCCGACTTCCGCGAAAAGTCCCAGCGCCTCAAAAAGAAAATCATCGGCGCCATGATCTACCCCTCCGTGGTCATCCTCGTCGCCGGCGGCATCCTCGTCGGCATCATGGTCGTCATCGTCCCCAAGTTCGAAAAGATGTTCGGCGAGTTCAACATGACCCTTCCCGCCCCCACCCTCGCCCTCATGGCCGTCAGCAATTTCATGCAAAACCAATGGTATGTGGGATTGGGCATCATCTTCGGCCTCGTCGTCCTCGTCAAGGCCGTCGGCGCCACCAAAGGCGGCCGGTACCTCATTGACAGCATCAAACTCAAAATCCCTGTCTTCGGCGTCATCATCAGCAAAGGCACCATCTCCCGCTTCACCCGAACCCTTGGCGTGCTCATCAGTTCCGGCGTCCCCATTCTCGAAGCCCTCGCCATCGTCAAGGAAACCGCGGGCAACGCCGTCGTCGCGCGC